>NZ_JBMXVQ010000129.1:0-8300 GCF_053999135.1 Caminibacter sp. | reverse complement strand
GGACTCGAACCTCCACGCCTTGCGGCACCAGATCCTAAGTCTGGCGCGTCTGCCAGTTCCGCCACTCCCGCAATTAGGAGAAAATTATGATAAAAGTGGTACGCCCTGCAGGACTCGAACCTGCGACCTACGGCTTAGAAGGCCGTTGCTCTATCCAGCTGAGCTAAGGGCGCATATTTAGAGCTTTTAGTGTTGGCGCGTCCGGTAGGACTCGAACCTACAACCTACGGATCCGAAGTCCGTTGCTCTATCCAATTGAGCTACGGACGCTCAACTCGATAGAACAATGGGGTGGATGACCGGACTTGAACCGGCGACCTCCAGGGCCACAACCTGGCGCTCTAACCACCTGAGCTACACCCACCACAAGTGGGTAGCTCTTAAGCTTCTCACTTATAGTGGGTAAATAAAATGGTCGGAGTGGAGGGACTCGAACCCCCGACCCCCTGGTCCCAAACCAGGTGCGCTAACCAAACTGCGCTACACTCCGTTACATTGCTTTGTGGATTGAAATTATAAGAAAAAAATTTTTTAATGTCAAGAGTTTGATATTAAATTTTTATAATCCTTTTAATTTTTCTAAAGATTTATTTATTACATTAATAATTTGAGAATGTTCATAAATAAACCCGTGTTTTACACCTTCTATTAAAAATAGTTTTTTTAAATTTTTTATATGTTTTAGTAAATTTTTTAAAGAATCATCCGGAATAACATCATCATTTTTTAAAGCAATAACAATAACGGGCACTTTAGTATTTGAAATAAATTTATATTCTTTAAATTTATATTTAAGTAAAAAAGATATAGGATAAATAGGATATTTCTTTTTAGCTATATTTTCTATACTATCAAAAGGAGTTATAAGTATTACTCCCTTCACGCTTCTTTTAGAAGCCACATAACTTGCAACAGCCGTACCAAGACTTCTTCCTATAATAAAGTCAGGATTATATTTATCATATATTTCAAGAGCGTATTTTAAAATACATTCTTCACATGGTTTTCCCTCGCTACCCGCATATCCCGGATAATTAAATCCTAAAAAATTATAATTTTTAAGTTTCGGGGCAATATTATCTATAAACTCGATTACATTATTAGCATTCCCACCAAAATATAACACTAAAGGAGCATCTTTTCTATTTTCAAGATAAGCTCCCTCAAGCTTTATACCATCACTTGTAATAAAAAAAATTTTTTTAGCAATTTTTGGTGAATATTCTTTTGCATACTGTTTTTGAAAGACTTTTTTATCCTGAATAAAATAGAGATAAGCTCCTCCCGCAATGTATAAAAAAAGGAGAAGAGCTATAAATTTAAAAATCAAAATTCTATAAGTCCCTCTAAAGGAGAACTTGCTGTAGCGTAAGGTTTTTTTGGAATTCTTCCGGCCTTGTAAGCTTCTCTTCCGGCAATTACCGCATATTTCATAGCTTCAGCCATTCTTATAGGGTCTTTTGCCTGGGCTATTGCAGTATTCGTAAGAACTCCATCCGCTCCAAGCTCCATAGCCACAGCCGCGTCACTTGCCGTACCGATACCAGCATCTACTATAACGGGAACGTTTACGGCATCTTTAACAAATACAACGTTATATCTGTTTTGAATTCCAAGTCCACTTCCAATAGGTGCCGCTAAAGGCATAACAGCAGCAGCTCCCGCGTCTTCAAGCCTTTTAGCCATAATAGGGTCGTCATTTGTATAAGCCATAACAGTAAAATCCTCTTTAGCCAAAACCTCACAGGCTTTTAGCGTCTCTAGTACGTCAGGATAAAGAGTTTTTTTTGTATCCCCTATTACTTCAAGTTTAATAATATCTATTCCCGTAGCCTCTTTTACCAATCTAAAAAGAGTAATAGCCTCTTCAGCCGTTGTACATCCTGCTGAATTTGGCAATATTTGAACATCGGTATCTTTAAAATAATCCATAAGATTTTCTTCATTAGGGTCTAAAATATTTACTCTTCTAACCGCTACCGTTATCATTTCGGCTCCGCTTGCAAGCGTAGCATCTCTTGTAGTTTGAAAATCCGGATATTTTCCGCTTCCCACTATAAGTCTACTGGTAAATTCGTATTTTCCTATTTTTAAAATATCAGCCATTGTTTCTCCTTATTTTTATATAATCCCAAATTTCTTTATCACCAAGCAATCCTTTTCTGGCAAACAACATAATTAAAAGTAAAATAATACTAAATACAACCATTCTAAGACCAGGAATTCCGTGAATAGGTCCAAATTGCCATGCTGTTTCGTCAAGAGGTCTTAATACTTCCATACCTCCTATAAATAAAAATGTTCCGATAATAGCCCCGCTCATACTTCCAAGACCGCCCAATACTATAATAATTAACAGTTGGAATGTCAACATAAACGTAAACTGATCTGGTGAAATCGACCCGATACTACTTGCCATTAATCCTCCTCCAACGCCTTCAAAAAAAGCACTGGTCATAAAAGCAACGGTTTTTGTTTTAAAGGTATTAACTCCCATTGCTAAAGCAGCGTCCTCATCATCCCTGACAGCTTTCATAGCCCTTCCGAATCTTGAATATACTATATTATATATCAAAATTACACTCACAAAACATGTAACACCTATCCAAAAATAAGTAGCAAATCCCGGTATAGAATCAAGCCCCATAGAACCGTTCGAAATCTCAGGATTGTTAATTAAAAATATTCTTATAATAAATCCAAAACCTAAAGTCACAATGGCAAGATAATCCCCTCTTACCCTAAAAACCGGAAACGCAAGCGTAAGAGCCACCAAAGCGGCCACCGTACCGCTTATAATAAGAGTAAAAAAAGGATTAGGTAAAAATACATCTTTTATAAAAGGCAAAGGCTCTGCTAACATGTACATTTCTTCTTTAAGTTCCGGAGAAAGCATTAAAATAGCCGTTACATAAGCTCCAATAGCGACAAATCCGTTTGGTTCTAAAGAAAACTGACCGGTTACACCATTAATAAGATTGTAACTTATAGCTAAAATAATAAATATATAAATATTTCCCAAAACCGTAATTGTATAATCGCTAAAAATTTTAGGAGACACATATAAAAATCCGACAAAAATCAAGGTAACGACACCTATAAGTATAAAATACTGCCAAGCGTTTAAACTTTTTATTTTTTCCATAATTAAAACCTTTGTCTTTCAAAGTCTATTCCCATAATACCGGTCGGTTTAAATAATAATACAAAAATCAATAATATAAACGCAAAAGCGTCTTTCCATCCCCCAAGTTCAGGTAAAAATCCGGGAACGGCAACTTCTACAAACCCTAAAATAAACCCGCCTATTACAGCACCAGTTACACTTCCTATTCCGCCAACCACTGCTGCAGCAAAAGCTTTAAGCCCTACCAAAACTCCCATATAAGGGTCTATACTCGGATAAGCCATCGCATAAGCTATCCCTCCTATAGCCGCAAGAGCCGAACCAAGGGCAAAAACAAACGCCACTATTTTATTGGAATCAGCACCCATAAGTTTTACGGTTTTAAAATCAAAAGCCAACGCTCTTATAGCGATACCTACTTTCGTTTTATAAAGAATATAAAGCACTACACCTAAAAGTAACAGGGTTAAAACCGGTACTATAATCGTTAATACAGGAACCGTTACGTCTCCTATATGAATAATTGTAGAAAACCATTTCGGAAAATAAAAACTCTGATAGTTTCCACCGAAATATTGATTGGCTATTACGTTAAAAAGAGATTCTAAAAAAAACGAAATACCAATTGCCGTAATCAATAAAGAAATCTTAGGAGCTTCTTTATCTAAAAGCGGTTTATAAGCGATTAAATACGTCAACACCCCTATAAAAGAAGTGAATACAATAGACAGTCCGGCCGCCGTTATAAATATAGGAAGAGTTATATTAGCAAAACTCCATCCTGTCAGCATTCCTACAAAAATAAAAGCCAAAAACGCCCCTACCATCATAATATCGCCATGAGCAAAGTTAATAAGTCTTAAAACCCCGTATACCAATGTATATCCAATGGCTATCAGAGCATACATACTCCCCAAAGAAAACCCGTTTACCACCTGTTGCAATATAAATCCAATATCCATAACTACTCCTTGCATACTACTTGGTTTCTACCGCTCTGCTTAGCTTTATAAAGCTTACTATCGGCTTTTGCAATAAAATCTTTTAAATCGTCTTTTTTATTATATTCTTCAACTCCTACGCTTATAGTAACTTTTAATCCCTCTTGTCTGCAAAATTTATATTCTTCCACTTTTTGTCTAAATGTTTCCAACTTCTCACATGCTTCTTCAAGTGTGGTAAAAGGCATAATTACCAAAATTTCTTCTCCTCCATACCTTACGATAACATCAGAACCTCTAAAAGAACTTTTTAATAAATTAGCCAATTCTTTTAATACGCAGTCTCCTATTAAATGTCCGTAAATATCGTTTATTTTTTTAAAGAAGTCAATATCAATCATAGCTATACTCAAAGGAACATTATATCTTTTTGATTCTTCCATTTTTGTAGGCAGATATTCCATCATATATTCTCTGTTGTAAAGACCTGTTAAAGAATCTGTAATCGCTTTTTCATATAAGTTTTTATTTTGCATCTCCAATTCTTTTAACATTAACTCTTTTTGCAGCGCAATCGCTATAGGAACAGAAATTTTATCCAGAAGTATTCTTAGCAGATGTTTTTGATGTTTTGTCAAGGTATCATCCAAAATCAAATAAATAGCCCCAACTTTTTTATCATTTTGAATTAAATCATGCTTGTATGTATAAGTATTATCAATTTCGTCTATTTCAGCCAATTTATCATCTTCAAATGAAAAACAGTAAATTTTATCAGAAAGAGGAGAAAGACCGCAAAATTCTATTTTTTTTATTTTTGGAAGAACAGTTTTTATATTTTTATAAAGATTTCTAAGAATAATCTCAAAAGAACTTAAAGAAACGGTATCTTGAAAAAACTTTTTTAAAACCTCATCAATAGCGTTTAACACTTTTAAATCGCTTTCATATTCATCAAGCAGATAAAGTCCACATTCAAGCTGTCTTAATTTTTCTATTAACGGTTCTATCATACACTCTTTAATAATAGAACCGTGTTGAGGGGCTATCATCTTAGGATGTTTGCTCTGAACCTGCAATAACGCATGGTTTAATATTTCTTTACTTGGCATATAATGTTTATGAAAAGGTTTTGCCGCCTCAAAATAGCTCTCAACATCTTTTGCAAAAAGAGAAAACTCATCAGTCAATCCGCCAAACAAATCGCTTGAAAACAGTATACCGCTTTTTTTATCATATGTACAAAAAGCCCCGGGAAAATGGGCATAAGGAGTAAAAACAAATTCCAGCTCCCTGTCTCCTGCTTTTAATTTCCAGTCGTGAGCGTCAATAAGATAAAAAGGAGTTTTCCATTGATAATGCTTTAAAAGCATTTCCGTCCGCCAGTGAGTAACTACATACCTCTCTCCTTTTGGCATAATACTCTCAAGCGTAGAATAACATCCCACTATATCAGGGTCTTGATGGTGCATAATTATATATTTTATCTCTCTAAGTTTTACAAGAGAAGTTATTTTTTCAAGCACTACAGGAAAAGTTATCATACTTCCGGGGTCTATAAGTACAGATTCATCACCGTTTTTAATTAAATAAACATGGCATTGAAAAGGGTCGTCGGGAATTACGTATCCTACCCAATATATGTTTTCAGCTATTTCTACAGGCTTTGTCAAATCCATTTTAAAATTTCTCCTTTTTAATTTTAAATGCTGATAAAAAATAAAAACTTTATCTTTTATCAGCATTTCCCAAAAAGGGAAAAAAATTAAGGTTTTACAAGTTCTACGAACTCTGTTTTACCATCTACGATTTTTTCCACAACGGCAGGTTTATTAACAGGATTTCCCGTTTTAGGGTCTATTGTCAGATATCCCGTAACCGCTTCAAGATTTTTAGTATGTCTGATAGCGTTATTTACGCATACTTTAAATTGTTCATGATTTGCCGCATTGGCTTTTGTATCACATTTCTTAACAGCGTTATAAATCAACAAATATCCGTCCGCTCCTGTTGCCGCAAATGCGCTTGGGAGTCTTCCGTATTTTGCTTTATATTCTTTAATGAATTTTTCAGAATAAGGCGTAGGAGCTTTCGCGGGGTCAAAATGGTCGGTGTACATTACACCGTTGGCAGCTTTTCCGGCAAGTTTTGTCATTAAATTAATATCGGCAAGACCGTCTCCTCCCATTAAAGGGGCTTTTACCCCGGCGGCTCTTAACTGTCTTACGAAAAGTCCGCCTTCAGGCGCATAAATAGGTGCATAAATAAAATCCGGATTTAATTTTTTTATCTGAGCAACCTGTGCGTTGAAATCTTTGTCCCCGCTGTTTATAAACAGTTTTTTAACAATTTTTCCTCCCCCTTTTTTGTATGCTTTTACAAATTCTTTTGCAAGACCTACGGAATAATCCTGCTTCATATCAAATACGATTACCGCGTTTTTAAGATTGTGCTTAAGTGCATAAGTGGCACCTACTACACCCTGAAAATCATCAGTAAAACATGTTCTTGTAATATATTTGCTGCCTTTGGTAACCCTCGGGTTTGTAGCGATTTGGGTAACCGTAGGTGTTTTAGTGTTTCCTGCAAATCTTTTTATAGACAATGCCATCGAACTTGCAAGAGGCCCCTCGATTGCCACTACCTTTTCACCGCTTGCAAGTCTTTTGTATCCGTTTACGTTTTGGACTTTATCAAACTGGTTATCTACCACTACCAATACTATTTTATCGCCGTTTGGCAAAGTTTTGAAATTTTCATAAGCTATTTTTATCCCTTTTAAAGCATTTTGTCCGTAACTTGCTATAGGACCGGTTAAAGGCTGTAAAATACCAACTTTAATCTCTTTTGCCAATAAGGTGCTAGCAACTAACGCACTAAGCCCCACCGCTAACAGTTTCTTTTTCATTCATGCTCCTTTTTATGTTAAAATTACCCAAGTATTATACCAAAACAAGTTGTAAAGTAGATAAGTAGTGAAGTTGTGAAGTAGATAAGTAGTTAAGTTGTGAAGTTGTGAAGGTATTGGAAGTCTTAACTGCTTATCTGCTTCACAACATTAATTTATTTAAACAAAAGGATTGGGATGATAGATTTAAAACTGCTTGAAAAAGATTTCGAAAATATCGCAAACAGATTAAAATTAAAAGGCGTGGATGAAAAAAACCTAGAAGAAATTAAAAATCTTTTTAAAGAAAAAAAAGAAATAAAAACAAAACTCGACAAACTTTTAGAACAAAGAAACACATTGTCCAAACAAATTGGGAATTTAATGAAAAACGGAGAAAAAGAAAAAGCCCAAGAGGTTAAAAAAGAAGTAAGCGCATTAAAAGAACAGATATCCGAACTTGAAAACAAACTTAAAGCACTTGAAGAGAGTTTAAACCAAAAGGCTCTTGTTATTCCGAACATTCCGGATGAAGACGTACCGGTAGGAAAAGATGAAGAAGACAACGTCGAAATAAAACGGGTAGGCGATATTCCCCAGTTTGATTTTGAACCGAAACCCCACGATGAGCTCGGCGAAAAACTTGACTGGCTCGATTTCGTAAGAGGCGTAAAACTCGCAAAAAGCCGTTTTACGGTTATGAAAAAGGACGCTGCAAGACTTGAAAGGGCTTTGATTAATTTCTTTTTAGACCACAACAGGGAATGGGGATTTGAGGAAGTTTATGTACCGTTTATTGTAAACCGGGAAACAATGACAGGAACCGGACAGCTTCCGAAATTCGAAGAAGACCTGTTTAAAATCGAAGATGAAAACCTTTATTTAATTCCGACTGCGGAAGTCCCTTTGACAAACCTTTTCATGGATGAAATTATTACGGATTTAGAAAAACCGATTAAACTTACCGCCTATACGCCATGTTTTAGAAAAGAGGCGGGAAGCTACGGTAAAGACACAAAAGGAATAATCAGACAGCACCAGTTTGATAAAGTGGAGCTTGTAGCCATTACAAAACCCGAAGATAGCGACAAAATGTTTGATGAGATGGTGGCATGTGCGGGAGCGGCACTTGAAAAACTAGGACTTCCCTACAGACAGTTGATGCTGTGTACCGGGGATTTGGGATTCAGTGCGGCTAAAACGATAGACCTTGAAGTATGGATACCAAGCCAGAACAGATACAGGGAAATCAGCTCAATTTCAAACACAAGGGATTTTCAGGCCAGACGTGCAAAAATAAGATATAAAGACGGAAAGAAAAACAGACTCGTTCATACGTTAAACG
>NZ_JBMXVQ010000128.1:0-2278 GCF_053999135.1 Caminibacter sp. | reverse complement strand
TATATCTATATCTATATCTATATCTAAAAGAATACCATTTTCAAACTTTTTAAAATTTAATTGTTTTTCTTTTTCCTTGAAAAGGATAAATTCATTCTTTAAAAGATATTTTTTTATTTTTTCTAAATTTTCTTTTTTTAATAATAAAAAATCAAAATCACTTCCACTTCTAACTAACTTGCATCCAAATTTTTCTAAATCATTCAAATATTTCATCAATTTCATCTTTTAAATAATTTTTTATCAATTCTTTTGCTTTTAATAAATTATTTTTTTCAAAATGCCTAAATATAAGTCCTTTTAATTCAATAACACTGACTTTAAAAAATTTAGGAAATTGCTTTTTTAATTCATATAAAAGTAATAAAATATCAATCTCTTTTTCATAACCTTTAAGTCTTGAATGATAGCTATATTCAAAATCTATGAAATATATTTCACCATTTTGTCCTACTAAAATATTATCTAAATGAAAATCACCATGATAATCAATTTTTTTTAGTTTTATTATAGCTTTTTCTAAAAAAACCAAAAATTCTTCTTTTTCAAGATAATTTACTAATGAATCTCCATCAATCTTTTCTAAAAATAATTTATCATCTATAATTACTGCTTTTTTATTATTTAGCTTTTGAAACTTTTCTTTTTCATATTCAATATTTTCTAAATTCCATAATTCAAAATCGTTAAATTCATTTTCTACTTTTTTTACTCTTTTTTTATCTCTTATTTTTATAATTTTATTTTCCAAAATAAATACAAATCCTAATCCTCCAACTCTTACATCTTTAGAAAGCAAAATTAAAGGTAAATTTAAAGGATTTTTAAAAAAAGCAAAAATTTTTCTTTTAAAAATACTCACTTCACCCCTTCAATAAAAAAATATCTATTTACAAACTTTTTACCACTTCCTTCAATCACATCTATGCTATTCACTTCAAATCCCGCTCTTTTTAAATTATCAATCCACTCATTTTTAAAATACCACTTTTCTCTAAAAGAAGAATCAAAAGGATACATCCACTTTCCTTTTAATTCCAAAATAGGCTTAAACACCCCAAGCAAAGAAATCAGATTTCTCTCACCTATTATAACTTTTCCATCTTTTTTTAAAACTCTATAAATCTCTTTTAAAGCAACATCCAAATAAGTATGCTGTAACACTTCAAAAACCATAACAATATCAAACTCTTTATCTCCAAAAGGCAAATTATAAATACTTCCTTTTTTAATTATTTCATTACTAAAAACAGGATCAACCCCTACAAATTCTATCAAAGGATACTCTTTTTTTAGTTCATTTATAATTACACCTTTTCCACAGCCTACATCCAAAATTTTCAGTTTTTTATCTTTTGAAAGAATTTTTTTTAGTTTTCCTATATATTTTTTGTCCATAAAACTTAATTCATCCGTTACCACATTGCTTGAAATATTAAAAGCACTCCCTACAAAACTTTCCTGTTCTTTTACCTTTGATAATTTTAATTTTTCATACAAAAGCATACTGTCAATAAAAAACTTATTATTCCAATTTACAAAATCAAAACTTCCATATTTTCCCCAAAAAGGAATACTCGCACTAAATCCGCCTCTCATAATAGAATTTTTTAATTGTTTAGCTTTTAAATAAAAAAGGGTATTAACAGCACACTTTTTATAATCTTCATCTTTTGTAATATCATAAATTCTAAGAGCAACCCCAGCCCACTGAGCAAGCCCTGTTATGCATCTGCCACTATTTACACACTCAAACTTTTCATTATATTGAGAACATAAGATTAAATCTCTATTTAAATTAATTTTTCTAAATTTTTCACTGTTTTTTAAAATTGCTTTTAGAACTTCCTCATCTTTTGTAATCTCATATACATCTAAAAGCCCTTCAAGTACATACATAAGAGTATGTAAAAAAGCAGGAATACTTTTCAAAAACGAACTATATTTAAAAAATCCATTTTCTAATTGATTATCCAACACCCACTTAATATTTTTTTGAGCCGCACTTTCTAATTCTTTATCGTTTAAAATTTTAGCACTTTTTAACATAGCAGCGGCTACTCTTGAATAATAAGTATGTTTCTCTTGATTATAAGCAAATCTCTCCCAACTCCCATCATCTTCTTGAACTTCTTTTAACCAATTTGCCGCTTTTTTTAATGCGTTTAAATATCTCTCATTTTTTGTATATTCATACAAATAATTAAATCCTATAAGACACTGACCCGTATCAAACACAAAAGGTTTATTTGTATCAATCTCACTAAAACTTCCATCA
>NZ_JBMXVQ010000127.1:0-2150 GCF_053999135.1 Caminibacter sp. | reverse complement strand
TCTTTCTGAAAACTCTACGATACTTATAAAAAAGTTTTAGATCTATTTCAAAGCAATGAATAGAAAGTTTTAAATTTTTACGACCAAAAACGCCCCAAAAACGCCCAGGTAAATTCCAAACTTCAGAGCCAGCAACGGAAACAGATTTAGAAAAATATTTAGTCAAATAAATACTTAAAATATCAGCAGTTTTTTTAGGTGTATTATATTCAAGATTTATAACCTGCGTTCCAGCCCGCAAATGTTTAATATCATGCGAGCCAACAATACGATACCAAGTAAGAGAAACAAAGCCAATAAAATTATTAAATTCAGCAACAGAGTTTAAATGAATACCCGTAATAAGAATATGATAATGAGGAGCTTTACGCTTTTGAGGTTCTAACTTCCAAATACCAGAAGCATTAGGAAAACGACGCAAAAAAGCCTTTGCAAAAACATCAAGATGTTTTTTAGATGCACGAGCAGAGGGAAAATCAGAAGGATAAGTGAGAGTTATAAATAAAGTAGGAGGTGTCTCTAAAGATAAAACCAAATTTTTTAAACGCCTATAAGATGCATAAGAAAAAGTGCGAATAGGTGAGCGTTTAGCAGGTGAAACAACTTTACTCTGATAATAGTTGACAGTTTTGGTAAAGTTAGCTATCCTAGTAGCTAACTTGAGGGTTGTTTTTGTGCGCTGCGTTGGCAGCAGCGCCTTTTTTTCTTTTCTTTTCATTCACAATTCACCTTCAATTTTTCTAAATCTTCTTTATCTAACAATCTTTCAGAAAGAAGTTTAATAGCACGAACAAAACTAATCAATCCTGTTTTATCGAAAAGGTCATAATCCATAAGTGCAATAGAAAGCAAATTGTTAATTGTTTGAGAACGATTTAAAGAAAGTTTTTTAGATATTTCTTCAATTTTCATTGCAACAGAGTGATCTAAAGTAACAGTTACTTGAGACTTTTTTATTGGGGAAGGACGCCTAGACATAAAAACACCCCCTTCAAAAATAGTTATTTATACATTATAAGAAAAAAACCGTAATGTCAAGAAAAAATAAAAGCATAATAAAAAAGGAAACCAAAAATAAAACAGACAAAAAATAGACAAAAAATAAAACGGTGAAATATGAAACGGTAAACAAGCCCAGAGCCATAATAAAGTTTTACAGGTTAGCTATAGTCTCTGCAAAGCTGACGCCCTCGCTAACGCTCGGTTGTCGGTTTGACGTTTGCCTTGCTCGCTACGCTTCGCAAGTTTGCCGTCAAACTCAAAACAAAAAGATACCTATTTATAGATTTGTAAAGAATTATAAAGCGTTTTAATTAAAAATAGGGCGTTTGGTGGATGCTGGACTTTAGAACTTTTATTTTTTTATTTTTTATCCAAAAGAAAAAGAAAAAACAGACAAAACAAGAAGGCTTGCTCGCTCACGCGCGGACGCTCGAAGCCTTCTAAAGTCTCAAAAAAAATATAAAAAATGTAAAAAAAAACTTGACAAAAGTAATAAAAGGCATTATAATTATTTCAAACCATTACGGTTTGAAAGATTTTTTAAGGAGGTGGAAAGATGGAAAGGAAAAAGTTAGAGCTGGGAAAATACAGAATAATAATAGAGGACAAGGAAAAAAGAAGAAAAATAGCAGAAAAAGCAGCGAAAGCAAAAGCAGAAAGAGCAAAAGAGAAAATCAAATGGGCAATAATAAAACTAAAAAAGAAAAACAAAAAAATAACGCCTTACCAAATTACAAAAGAAGTAAAAATAAGTTATAACACAGCAAGAAAATATTTCAAATCATTATGTTGTGAAATAGAAAAAGATGGAAAGTAATACTTATCAGAACAATTTATTACGAAAAACCAGAAAAAGAAGAGGAAGAAGAACATTTATAAACGAGATTATAACCAAAAAGGTCAGCTAAACGAGAAAGAAGATTATAAAAATCAGTTAAAGAGGAGAAAACAATAGAATAATTACCAGAATACAGCCTTTTTGAAACCTTACCATAACGCTTTAAAAGATATTTTTTAAGTCTCTTTCTGAAAACTCTACGATACTTATAAAAAAGTTTTAGATCTATTTCAAAGCAATGAATAGAAAGTTTTAAATTTTTACGACCAAAAACGCCCCAAAAACGCCCAGGTAAATTCCAAACTTCAGA
>NZ_JBMXVQ010000126.1:0-4751 GCF_053999135.1 Caminibacter sp. | reverse complement strand
TTCTTCTTGCTGTACCTTATGTTATCAAACTTTTCAAAAGGGTTGCGAAGTAGTTATTAACCGCTAATCAAAGGGGGCTTTTTGCTCCCTTTTTTTGTTTCAGGGGGTCGTTTGTGGATTATTCAGAAGTTCTTAATAATATTCTCTCTGTTCTAAAAGATTTAATCGCTGTTGTGTCGTTTCTTGCAGGTTTTCTTGTTGGAAAATCCCTTTTTAAATGGTTAGGGGGTTGATATGGATTTTCTCTTGTGGTTGTGGCTTTTTCTTTATTTGTATTTTTTATGGAAAATGATTAAGTCTCGTTTTAAAATTTATCTTTTATTTTTCTTTTTCTTTGGAATAAACGGATTTTCAAAGTTTTGGTATCAATCTCCGTATGGCAACGCTTCTTCTGGTTATAGGTATTACTATGTTAAAATCCTTAAAAAAGACGCTTGCGATACTTATTATGTTTATAAGGTAAAATACGCTTACAATGCTTCAAACTTGCAAACCGAGAATGGTTGTTCGCTTCTTGGTGGCACTTCTGTTTCTTTAACTGAAAATGATGAAAATCATATAAATGATTTTGACTATATAGTAGGGTTTGATAACTCCGATGAGGCAACTCCGCAGGATTACTGCGGGGCTTATCGTTTAGATACTGCTTTATGCAATAATCACATAAATTTTTATTGTCAAAGCGGAGATTGGGGCGGGTTTAATATAAATCTTGCGTTAATCTGTAATTATGAGGAAATCGCTAATATGAAACTTTATCCTGTTCCTGATTTGTACGCTGATGTAATTTTTCAGGTTTACGGGGTTAATTGCGATAATTTCAAGTTTGTTTATTCGAACGGACAAACTGCTAAATTAGTGAAAAAACTTGTTAAATCTGATGACACAACGGTTATTCTCGCTTGGGTTGTGCAACTGTCGGGTGGTGGTATATACACAAGCGATGACAGCGCGGGTGGATATTCGCAAGTGATAATTCCTGATGTTTATTTTATGTTCGTAAATCCTGATTATTGGAATGAGGCGTCTCACTGTATAACTGCTGATTATTATGTTATTGACATACAAAGTCAAAATATTATGGGTTCGTTCTGGGCGATTGAAAAGCATATAAAAGATTTAACGGGGAAATATTTGTCGTCTTATTATCTCGTTTTGAATGGTGTTGAAAGTTTTAATTTAAAATTTCAGGACGGGATAAAATGCTTTGATAATCAAAATGACGGCGGGGGTGATGACGGTTCAAACAATACGGACGGAGACGATAACAATAATCCTTTTGAGGATAACGACAATGACAATAACAATAATGATAGCGACAACAATTCTTCGGGTTCTGGTCAAGTTCAGGATTATTCTTATGATGAGGACAGTTTAAATGAAGCACATAATAAGGTTGAGGAAGTGTTTAATAAAATCTCTGACGCTGTTCACTCTCATTTTGAGGGTTTATACAATCTTGCAAAAACTTTATCTCAAGAAAAACCTGTCTGGGAATTGAATTTTACTTCTGTTAATCTTTCTAATCAAAAATTTTTAGATACTGAAAAATTTGATAATTTTGTAAAGACTCTCCGTTCTTTGTTAAAATGGGTTTTTTCATATATGCTGTTAATTTCGACTATCAAAAGATTAACTCCAGGTGATTAAAAAGGGGGTGTTTTATGTCTGATAATTTAACTTGCCCTGCTTCTGGCTCTTCAAAAATCAATTGGTTTAGTGTAGTTCTTGGCACTATGTCAACCGTTTTCCCGACAACTTATTTGCTAACTAAAGCCGTATCTGTTATTAGTGATTATATTTCAGAGTTTTTATTGTCGTCTGACGCTTTTCAAAATATTTTCCCTTATGTAAATTACTTCATACCGCTTGATTTTATCCTTTTTTCTCTGTTCTTTTACTATACTTTTATGATGGCTGTTCTTGTTGCAAAGTGGACTTTGAAAATTATTCCTTTTATAGGGTAGTTTTATGATTACAATTATTGAGGGAATCCCTGGTTCTGGTAAAACCTATTATGCCGTGAAAACACTCGTTGAGGGTGAGTATTATTACTATGACAAGGTTTATACTAATATTAAGTTAAATCTTCCTTATATAAAATTAAAGTATCCTGAATTATACAAGAGGCTTGATTTTATTACTGCTGAAGAAATAGAAAATCTCGGAGAATGGGCGAAAAATAAGAGTAATTGTCTTTTGATTCTTGATGAAATTCAAATCTATTACAATTCAAGGGAATGGCAGAGACGAAATAGGGAATTTTTAGAATTTTTAACGCAACATAGAAAACAAGGGATTGATTTGTGGGCGATAACCCAGGATAAAAAGAATATTGATACTCAATTTAGGAGACTTGCAGGGATTATTATTCAATGTGTAAATGCTTCTCAATTAGAGGTATTTATTTTCAGGCTTCCTAATTTCTTTATTGTTAAAAAGTTCTCTGGTGGAGTTCGTGCTGGGACTGAATTTTTTAAACTTAACAAAAAGGTTGCTCTTGCTTATGACACTTTCGCTCGTGTTGATATGGACAATGAGAAAGCGAAAGCAAAAAAACTTCCTTTTGGTTTAAGATTAAGGCGCGCTATCGTCTGGCACAAATTCGCAAGGTTCGTGTCTTATCTTATTGTTGCGTTTATTATTTGGTTTAAATACGGACATTTTTTCCATAAACCACAAAAAAAGCCACTCCCTAAAAAGGGAGTGGTTGCTCGCTGTCAGGGGGTCGTTCCTGGTAAGGCGGGCTTGAAAGATGTTTCTATCATAAATAGTAAGCCTATTTATGATACTTTGCAACCAAAAAAAATTGAGAAGTTTATTAGGGGTGTTATAACTTTTCCTGATGGTTCTAAAAAATTTTTGTTAGAAACAATTAAAGAATTTGGAGAAGAAATAGAAAAATCATATAAATGGCTTGAGTTCAAGCCGTTGGATAAAGGTTCTGATTGTTTTATTGACTATTCAAAAAAAATGCTTGTTTACGGAAAGGAAAAATTTTATATTGGGGGTTTTTTATGAATTATACGGCTTTCGCTATTGGTCTTGGTATAGGTTATTTTACTGTTTTTTTTTCAAAAACTATTAAATTTTTAACTATTGATATTTTTAAAGAATGATTGTGAAAAACGCTTTTAAAAAACCTGTGGGAAACGCTTTTAAAAAACCTGTGGGAAACGCTCCCGAACGGTGGGAAACGGTAGTTTTCCACCGGTCGGGGTTTAGCGTTTTCCATCAGGTTTTTAGCGTTTTCCATCGGGTTTTTGCGTTTTTCACAATTTTTTTGTATAATATAAGCGCTCCCGTCGGGTTATACGGGGGCGCTATTACAACTTTAAAATTTCAGGGGGTCGCATATGTTTCATTTCAATAAGATTAAAGTTGATTGGTTGAGTTTTTCCCTTTTCTTTAATTCAATTAAACAAGCGCATTTAAAGTTAGAGGAAATCACTTTATATTTTCGGAATTTTTCTCCTTCTCGTCTTGGTTCTGGTAAATATGGTTTTGCTCACGGAATTTATTATCAAAATGGTTTACTTGTTTTATACTCTCCTGATTTGAATTATATTCATCTTTCCTTTTCTTCTTCTGCAATTCAAGATATTGGATTTAAAAATATCTTAAATTTTATGAAAGATTATAATTATAAGGTTTCAAGGTTCGATTTATGCATAGATACTAATTTGATTAGATTTAATGAAATTCAGGAAAAATATTTTTCTGATTTGTTTGTTTCTCGTTTTCGTTCTTCTTCTTTTATAAATTCAAAAAAGAATAAGATTCAGGCTCGGACTCTTTACTTTGGCTCTCGTCAGTCTGATAGTTTCTTGCGAATTTACGAAAAATCAAAAGAAATTTTTTTAAAAACGGGTAAAGTTGTTCCTGAATTTATTAGGATTGAGTTTGAGTTTAAAAATGGAGTTGCAAGAAAAATGTTTGATATGTTTATAAAAGGCAGGGTCAACGATATAAAAGGGGTTTTTTTAAATTATATTGAATTTAAGGAAAAGGAAAATAAATCCAGGATTTACAACTTTAAGACTTGGGATAAATGGGTTTTGCTGTTTAATAAATTAAAAAAAGTTGTTGGTTCTTCTCGTGTTTTGCGTTCTCCCGATGTGGTCGGGTGGTTAAAAAGACAAGTTTCTAAAAGTCTTTATTTTGTGGCTGTTAAATATCCTGAAATTTTTAATGAGATTTTAATTGAGGGTGAAAAAAAATACAATAAAGATATGAAATTTTGCTTGACTTGAGATTTTCTTTTTTTTAAAATATGTATATAAAATTTAGGGGGTCGTTATGGTAGTATCTGGTAAAATTTTAGATATCCAGGAAACAAAAAAAGGATATATTCACATTGTAAAAGTAAAAGACGGTTCGGTTTGTCGTGTTTATTCCCGTAATAATGGGAAGGCTGTCGGTGATGAAATCTTCTTTAATGTAAAATTATCTCTTAATGATTTGTATTTCTCGGCGGAAAACTTCGCTGGGAAAAATAAATAAAAGAAAGGGGGTTGTTTTATGGAAGGTGGCGCATCTTTCAATCTCGATTTAAGCCAAATTTTTAATACCATTAGTTCCACAATAACCGACAATTGGGGAACGATGGTATCAATCGCGGCGGTTCTTCTTGCTGTACCTTATGTTATCAAACTTTTCAAAAGGGTTGCGAAGTAGTTATTAACCGCTAATCAAAGGGGGCTTTTTGCTCCCTTTTTTTGTTTCAGGGGGTCGTTTGTGGATTATTCAGA
>NZ_JBMXVQ010000125.1:0-3922 GCF_053999135.1 Caminibacter sp. | reverse complement strand
ACTACCCCTTTAAAAAAGATACTTTTCTTTTATTATATCATAATTGACTAACTTAGTCAAGTGTATAAAAAAATCTTATACCGTATTTATGGTATTTACTTCTTATAAGGAAATACCGTTGAGGTTGAGTAGTAGTATAATAACATAAGAGAGTTTGACTAACTTATTTACCTTTTATTCTAAATCATCAAATCATATCCCGCAACATTCATTATGTTAAAAATCTTTTTTTAATAAATTCGATACACTCTCACGCTTATTTTTTGTATTATCTTTTTTTTTGATACAATAGCTTTAACCTTTTGCTTATTCTCTTTACTCTCTTTTAAATCCCTTTGAGCCTCTTTCGACACTTCAAACACTCTTATTTTTTTCTTTTTTCACGGGATTTTATAGTATAATCTGATATAGATTACCTTTTATAATGGTAGTTTATACTGAGGGTATATAATGTCAGTATCTAAAATATTATTCAATCCTTCTTTATGATTATGATATAATTTTAATAGCTCTAACCCCACATTGGATAGGAGTTAGAGAGGAGTTAGAAAGGAAATTCGTCATTAATTAAAACTTGACGAAATCTAAACACTTTATTATTCCGTTTTTTTAACTTCGATTTCCCAAACAGAACGGTTAACGCAGTTCCAATCTTTTGGGTATTTTCGGGCTTTTCGCCCGTAGCTATCACATACAAAAAACTTAAAATATTATTATCAACTTCCCCACTTGTTTCAAGCTCTTTAAATAAATCTTTTTTTACTTGGTTATAAGTTTCAAATTTATCAAGTTTTTGAAATTCATCTTTAACAATCATTATACGAAATTTATTACATAATCGTTCAAATATTTCATCGTCCATAAATTCAACATAATCAACCATAATTGTTTCAAAAAACTCAATATCTTTTGTTTTTAAAGCATTTGCAAAAATTTCACTTTTTTTAACACTTGCAAGGTATATATTGTATTTTTCCTTTGTAATAGCTGGTATTCTTGCTCTGTGTATATTGAAATTAAACTTGAATAAATCAAACACAAAATCTTTAAGCTCTTTTCTTATGCCCTCAACAAATTCACTTGTTCCACAATATCCAAAATCCTCTTTTGCAATTTGAATAATTTGCCTTTCTTTAGTTTCAAACACTGTATATCGTCTATCACTTGCCTGTATTTGAAGCGGAGTTTCATTATTACTAAATACCAACACATTGAAATAATTATTAATTTGAAAAGCGTCTTTCCCTTTCGCCTCAATTCTCAAATCTTTATCAGTTATCCACATTTTTAAAGTTTCATATATATGATTACCCTCCCTAAAATCTCCTTTAATCTCATTCCCGACGACAAAAAGTTTATTTTGCAAATTCTTATTGAATTGACTTTTTAAATCATTGTTTGAAAATGTATAAGTATATTTTTCACCGATTATAGGCTGTATAATTTGCTCGTATAGCAACCCTTTTCCTGTGCCTTGAATACCTTTAAACACAATTGCTGTTCCAATTTTTCTTAATGTAACCAATGCAGTCGATAACCAATTTATAAAATATTCAATCCTATCCATATCATCTCTTAATAAATTTAATAGAAGTGCCGAAATATGAGGATATTTAAAAACAAAATTAACATCTTTATACAATTCGCTTTTCTTTTCCGCCTCAATTCTATTTTTATATGCCTTTTGCCAAAGCTCTGACGGCTTAAACAAATTTTTACATAAATAACCACCCTCAACCCATTCTCTACTTTTAAACGGCTCAAAAACCAACTTTACACTTTCAATATCCGTTAAAAATAAAGTTTTTAAACGTTCTCTATGTTCTTTCAGCATTTTAAGTTCATCTTTTGTTAAACTTAATAATTCTTTTGCTAATTCTCTTTTAATATGCTCTTTTGAAACATTCTTAACCTCTAAAACCTCTTTTTCCCTTTTCTCATAATCATCATATTTTTTATATTCTCTTATTTCAACATAACATTGCTGTTCTACGTCAAAATACATCTCTTTTCCATTAATTTTCATTGATGGCACCTTTAAAATACACTTCTTTTAACTTTTCAGGTTTTAATACAACGTAACGAACTCTTTTAGGATTTTTAACTGCCCCAACAATTCCCTTTTCAACTAATTCATTAAGATTATTTTTAACCCACTTTTGCATTGTTCTTTCAGTAATTCCCATCTCATATTCTTTTACAAATTTCGGTATAGATAACATTTTGACCCTTTTATGCGTTTTTTTCTTTATATTCGCTATTTTACATTTTTGAAATGAAATTGTCAATACTTGCATATTTGTTCTCTAATAAGGTAACAACCTAACATACGGTAACAACCGGGTAACAACTAAGTAACAACTCTTTTTTTTAAGGTTGTTACCTTAAAGAAAGCCCTAAATTAAGGACTTTTATTAAATCAAGGTAACAACGGTAACAACCTTTTGCCTTTTTTTCAATTTCTCAGAAAAAATTTTTTTTTATTCAGAAAAACAGGTGAGAGGTTGTTACCTTTTTCTAAAACCCCCTATTTATCGTTATTTTCTGCACTTTTTTAGGGTTGTTACCCCCCCTGTTACCCGGTTGTTACCCGGTTGTTACCCCCCGGTAGAGCTGTTACCCATCAACTTTATTTAGTGTTTTTCTATCAATATTAATTTTTTATTCAGACCTTCCCCTCAAAAAAAAGTGTATCTCCGTTCGGCTTTGGTTTGTCAAGGGCAAGACAAGTCGGCTACCGCCGACCCTTGACAAACCGCCTCACTCCGATGAAATTTTTTTGCGGGGGAAGGTCTGGAAAGGAAAGGTCTGTGTTTGCTTTTTTTGAAGATAATTTAATGAAAAAATATATTGAAAATAATGCGAAATAAGCACGTAGAAAGCAAAAAAAGACGTAGAGGCTATATAGGTATTACAAACAAAAAAAAATCGCTTAAATCGCTTAAAAACGAAAAAACGATGAATAATACTCACCGATAACGATAACTTCGATATAACGTTGATAACTGCATATTCTTTTTCAAAAAAGGTAATACTCCAAATCCTCGTAGTAGTGGGGGTTTGATAGCCAAGTGCATACGTGGCTCACTTGCGTTGTTGATTTTTTAAAAAAAAAGGTAATACGGATTTATTACTTTTTTGATTGCTTTTTAATATCAACGAATAATATTTCAAGCATTTCCTCGAACAGTTCCAAGTCATCGTTTTTTAATTTCCATTTACCACTAAATACCAAGTGAGCGTATGCGTCAATTATTCTTAATTTTTTGTATTTGCCTTGTAATATATTTAGCTTGTCGTTGTTTTGGATACGGTGATATTGCTGTTTGAATTTGTTATAAACTTTTTTAGCCTTTGCTTTAAAAGGCTTTTCCTCCAAGAAGTCAAAACGTAGTTCTTTTTTAAAAAAATCATATATGCTTTTTAAGTCAATACGTTCTTTTAATCCAAGAAATTTTTTGAGGTATTGTCGCTTGATAAGCGTTTCGATTATTTTTTCTATTGTGTCTTTTTCCTGTTTACTTTTTGTCATAAAAATCCCTTTTTTAAGTTATGTATTTAGTTATGAAAATATTATATAATATATCGGTTATATTTTTCAACTGACTAAATTAGTTATGATAATTGAGGGGTAATATGTCGCTTTCGCTTGGAGTATATAAAATCACATTTATAAAATTATATATATAGCTGAGTTATAGTTTGCGAAGTGGTGAAAAGAAAAAAAAAGAATGTAATACGATTGTATTTTTTTCACTTGCTTTCGTGGTGTGTTTTAGTCGGTTTAACCAATAGTGCAAATATAAACATTCCTGTTGCTATTATTGCTAATGCTATATAGATTTCAATCATTATCAGCTCCTTTGTTAAGTAATATTATACCAGCTCCGTAAGTCAATACGAAAATATAAATGACTATTAT
>NZ_JBMXVQ010000124.1:0-30879 GCF_053999135.1 Caminibacter sp. | reverse complement strand
CCGCAAAAGGATTGTTTCCTATCAAAGGCTCTCCTGTTAAAACCGCATGGCCTAGTCCTAGCATCTCTTTTTGTCTGACATATGTAAAGGTACATCTGTCTATCATTTCATCAACTTCTTTTAAAAGGGGTTCTTTTAAAGAACCTTTTATTTTGTTTTCAAGTTCGGGGTTTTTATCCAGATAATCCTCAATAGCCCTCTTGCTTCTTCCCGTTACAAAACCTATTTCAAAAATTCCGGCGTTCATACACTCTTTTATACCGTAATGGATAAGGGGTTTATTAACCACCGGCAGCATCTCTTTTGGCACCGATTTTGTAGCCGGCAAAAACCTGGTCCCATACCCGGCAGCTGGAAAAAGAGCCTTTTTTATCATTAAACTACCTTTTTTGTTTTTGCTATTTTACAATAATTATCTTTAAGTAATAAATAAGTAACAGTTTTATTGTATAATTTTGTTTCAAAAATTTTAAATAAACTATAAAGGTTATACAAAAATGAGTGTACAGACAATAAAAGTAAAAAAACAAAACGATTCCCCTAAAGATGAAATTAGAAAAATATTAAAAAAATTTAAATCTATTTTTTTCCAAGTTGGTATATTCAGTTTTTTTATTAATTTATTAATGTTAGCAGCCCCTATATACATGCTTGCAGTTTATGATATTGTTATGCCTGCTAAAAGTATAGACACTTTATTGGTAGTAACAGCAATTATTATTCTTTTTTTCATTTCGATGGGAATACTAGATTTTATTAGAAGTAAAATTTTAATAATAACAGCAAACAAACTTGATACACTGTTAAATCAAAAAGTATATAATGCCGCTTTTGAAATGGCTTTAAAATATCCGGGTAAAATAACAACGGAGCCTATAAACGATTTACAAACAATAAAAAATTTTTTATCAGGCCCTGCAATTATCTCATTTTTTGATGCTCCATGGTTTCCTATATATTTAGCGATTATGTTTGCATTTGATCCTATTTATGGCGTATATGGATTAGTAGCCACCATAATAATTATAGCTTTTACAATTATAAATGATTTTGTTACTAAAAAAGGTTTAAAAGAATCTATAAACGCCAACAGAAAAGCTCAAAATAAATTCCTAAATCAAATAAGAAACGCCGAAGTGGTAGAAGCTATGGGTATGAGAAAACCACTGTTTAAAAGATGGATGAAAGATTATTATCATTATTTAGAAACCCATACGGAATCTACATCAAAATCTTCTTTTTATACCAATTTAAGTAAATCTTTTAGAATGATGTCATCGTCTTTAATGTACGGTGTTGGAGCGGTTCTTGCTATAACAGGTCATATAAGTCCTGGAATGATTATCGCAGGTGCGGTATTACTCGGAAGAGCTCTTGCACCTATAACACAACTAGTTTCCACTTGGAAAACTTTTACAGCGGCAAAAGAGTCTTATGTTAAACTAAATTCTTTATTATCGGAATTCAATGAAGAAGAAGATAAAAAAATATCCCTCCCTGAACCAAAAGGAGCATTAAGTTTTATTAATGTTGTAACAGTTCCACCTTTATCCCAAGAACCTGTATTAAAAAACATAACTTTCCATATTCAACCTGGAGAAACTATAGGAATTATAGGTCCAAGCGGTGCGGGAAAATCCTCTTTAGCCAAAACCGCGCTTGGTATATGGAAACCAGCGGCAGGAGAAGTAAGACTTGACGGAGCAGAAATTTCCCAATATAAAAGAGACGAAATAGGACCTTTAATGGGATATCTTCCTCAGGACATAGAATTATTCGAAGGTACTATTGCTGAAAACATAGCACGATTTACCAATGCAGACGATGCCAAAATAATAGAAGCCGCTAAACTTGCCGGTGTTCATGAAATGATAGTAAAAATGCCAAAAGGATATAACACTAAAATCGGTCCTGGAGGAGCCACTTTATCAGGTGGGCAAAGACAGAGAATAGGCCTTGCAAGAGCTGTTTTCGGTAATCCTAAACTAATCATACTGGACGAACCGAACTCTAATCTCGACGATATAGGAGAAAAAGCTCTCATTCAGGCCCTTATTCAACTAAAACAGAAAGGAAGCACTATATTGTTTATAACTCATAAAACCAACATTTTAAATCTTGCAGACAAAATATTATTTTTACAAAATGGAATGCTAAAACTTTTCGGACCTAGGGACCAAGTTTTATCGCAATTAAGAAAAGGGTGATATTATGGAAAATTTAGAACAAAAACTCTCTCATAAAAAAGTTTCTTTCGCAGGTATTATTTTAATATTTCTTATTTTCGGAGTATTTGGAGTATGGTCCGTAGTTGCTAAACTCGATTTAACGGTACAAGCTCCCGGGCAAATTATTGTAAAAAGTCATCCTAAAGATATTCAGCATATTAAAGGAGGAACTATAGATAAGATATATGTAAAAGAAGGTGATTATGTAAATAAAGGAGATAAATTACTGACCCTTGACACTTCACAAATAAAAGAACAACTCTCTTCCACAAAATCGGAATATCAACATATGTTAGCATCAAAAATAAGAATTGAAGCTCAATTAAATAATAAAAAGCTTATATTTCCTCCGGATATAAATACTTCCATAAAAAAAGAAGAGTATAAAATATTTAAAAATCAACTATCCAATATAAAAGAAAAACTCAAGGATTTTAATCATCAAATAAACTCTTTACAAGAAAACATCAACTCTCTTATATCTATCAAAAAAACAAAAGAAGAAATTTTAACCTCTTATCAAAAAGAATTAAAAGATATGAAAATTTTATATTCAAAAGGCTTCCTAAATAAAGATAAGTTAACTGATTTACAAAGAAAAATAATTCAAATAAAAGGAGATATTCAAGATATAGAATATCAGATTAAACAAAAGCAATCCCAAATAAAAGATTTAGCGGCAAAGAAAAACATCACCCTATCAGAATATAAAAAAGAATTGCTTGCCAAATTAAAGGATATCAATACAAAATTACCTTCACTCCATAGTAAAATAGAAATGCTTAATACAGAAATAAACAAAAGCACCGTTTATGCTCCTTCAAACGGATATGTTCAAAATATGAAAATCCACACTTCAGGCGAAGTAATAGCCCCTTATAAAACAATTATGCAGATAATCCCAAAAAGCGATAAATTAATTATAGAAGCCCATATTTCCCCTCTTGATATAGAAAAAGTAAAAGTAGGAGAAAAAGCAGAAATAATGTTTGCATCATACGTAGACCCTTCTGCAAAACCAGTGGAAGGAAAAGTAATTTATGTATCCCATGACATTATAAAAGATGAAAAAAACCCTCAAAATTCTTATTATAAAGCATATATAGAAATTACTCCTCAAGGATTAAAAGCAATAAAAGAAAATAATTTTAAAATAATTCCGGGAATGCCCGTAACGGTATTTATCAAAGCAGGTAAAAGAAGCTTTATTTCTTATATTTTATATCCTCTTCATCAACTATTAAAAGGCGCATTCCATGCAAATTAGAATAATTTTTTTAACCATAATATTTTTTTCTTACTCTTTTGCTTCTTTATACGAACTTTACAAAGCTACATTAAAAAATAATTACAAACTAAAAAGCATCCATTACCAGATAAAAGCCCAAGAGTATAAACTAAAAGAAGCAAAAGATAATTATTTTCCTACTTTTTCCCTTAATACAAGTTACGGTTTAGACAAATACCAATACAATTATCCTACAAAGACTATAAGATACAATTCCAAAACATATTCATATACCTTTTCCATAAAACAACCGTTATACGTACCCAAAATTTTTGCCTTAATAAAAGATAACAAACTAAAACTAAAATATCAAAAATTACAACAAAAAAAACAACTAAACGAAATTCTTAAAGAAATATCCATATCTTACATTGATTTAATTACTTATACTCAACTACAAAAGATTCAAAAACAAAAAATAGATTACCTTAAAAAAGTTTTAGAAGAAATTTCTCTTAAGTTAAGTTTAAAACTCTCCACAATAGACGAATACACATATACAAAAGCTCTTTTGCAAAAAGCTAACTCAGAATATAAAACCTCTAAACTTATGATAAAGTTCTTAACCAAAAAATTAGAACTTCTCACTTTTTGCAAAAAAATATCATATCCTTCCCAAATATCAACCTTACCTGCAATTCCCCAAAAAATAGACATAAATAACAGTTATGACCTTAAAACAGCAAAAATAAATATGCAAATAAGTAAAAACGAAATACAAAAAAGAAAATATGACAAATATCCAAATATAAATTTAAGCACCAGTTATTCCGATACAGATTCAAGCGATTCTATCACAAGAAGAAAAAATTTCAGAGCTTTTATAGAACTCAGTATGCCTATTTTTAATAAACAAACAAATGATTCTATAGAAGAAGCAATACAGCTTTATCAAAGCAGTGTATATGATTATAAAAATCTTTATAATGAATTAATTACTCAAAAAGAACAAACTTATTTAAATATTAATAAACTTTTAAGTACTATAAAAAGCGATAAAGCTGAAATAGAAAATAAAAAAACTCTTTTAAAAAAGGCTGAAATAAGTTATAATTCAAAGCTAATTCCGCTAAGTTCTTTTATCAAAGCGAAAAATGATTACTTAGACGCAATAGTAACCTTAAAAAGAGATTACGGAGAGCTGTTTAAAAATTACGTATATCTCTTTTATTTAGAAGGTTCTTTATCTAAAAACATAGAAAAAATAAGTAAATTAATACAAGGAGAATAAAATGGCAAAAATAAAAATAGATAACAAAGAATACAATATAGAAGACCTTAACGACGTAGCTAAATTACAGATTAACAACATTCAATATGTTGATCAAAAAATAAATGATTTAAAAGCTCAGATAGCAACATTAAACGCGGCTAGAGAATATTATACTGCTATTTTAAAAGCAAACCTGCCAAAAGAGACCGCAGAAGAAGAAACAATTAAATTTGACGAGGAGTAAATTTTTTGCAAGAAACTATTATAGGACAACAGTTTACCCCTGTTTATGACCCTAAAGAAGACAGAATCAGATTAATTATAAACATCAATTATCCCACAAGACACGATATTTGGATTACAAGAAGATTTTTAATTAATCTTCTTGATAACGTGTCTCATCTTATAACTGACAATATCAAAACTCAACAAACAACTTCACCACAAAACCAAAATACAATACCTCAAAAAATATATAAATTCCGTAAAAAACCTAAATTAATTGAAGAATTAAATATTTCTTACAATAAAGATACCAATACTTATAATCTTTTAATTAAAGACGCAAAAACATCCATAGAATCAGCTTTAACGCCTGAAGACTTAAATAACCTCATAAAACATTTAATAAAACCGGTTAAATACGAATGGGGATTACATATTTAATAACTTCCTTTTTTTTGTAAAACTACAATAAAAGTTTTTAAGAAAATATATATATCAAGGCATAAATTTCTTTTTTTTATATACCACTTATCTAAAACCACTCTTTTTGAAAAAGGAATTTCATTTCTTCCGGTAATCTGCCAAAGTCCCGTTATCCCCGGCTTCAGAGAAATATAAAACTTAAAAAAATCTTTATCATCTATAATTTCATCCAACAAATAAGGTCTGGGACCAATTAATGTCATATCTCCTTTTATAACGTTAAAAAACTGAGGAAGTTCATCTAAAGAAAATTTTCTTAAAATTTTTCCGAGTTTAGTAATTCTGGGGTCATTTTTAAGTTTTTTATACATAAGCCATTCCCTGAGTAAATTTTCATTTTCTTTTAAATGCTTTTCCAAAACTTTATCAGCATCTTTCACCATAGTCTGAAATTTATAAATATAAAATTCCTTTCCTCCTTTTCCTACTCTTTTTTGTTTAAAAATAGGATTTCTTTTTTCTATCAACAGAATTATTAGATATATTATTAAAATAACAGGAAAAAATAATATAAGAAAAAATAAAGAAAAAACATACTCTAAAACATATTTAACTTTTAAGCTCATATGATACTTTCTAAAAAACTTTTAATTTTTTCTTCAAATTTATTCACATCAAATTTCATAGAATGCTCTCTTATAGCAAAATAATCAAATGTTCTTTTATTAAAATCATTGACAGCTTTTATTATATTTTCTTCATTTTGTTCATTAAATAAAATTCCGCTAACTCCGTCTATAACGCTTTCAGCCGTCCCTCCTTTATTCAAAGCTATAACAGGTGTTCCGCATGCCTGAGCTTCCACCGGAGCAATACCGAAGTCCTCTTTAGCGGCATAAACAAAAGCTTTTGCTCTTTTAAGAATATTTACCTTTTCCTTATGAGACACATAACCCTTAAATATAATATTATCGCCCGCCATTTTCATTAATTTTTCTTTTTCTTCCCCCTCTCCGATAATAATAAGTTTTTCTCCTAATCGATTAAAAGCTTTTACCAATAAATCCACTCTTTTATATCCCACAAGCCTGGAAACAGTTACGAAATAGTTTTCTTTAGTCTTTTCAAAATCAAAAAGATTAATATCTACAGGAGGATAAATAACCGCTGCATCCCGGGAATAAATTTTTTTTATTCTTCTTTTTACGAAATTAGAATTTGCAATAAAATAATCAACCCTGCCCACAGAAGCAAAGTCCCATATCCGTATTTTATGCATCAACAACTTAAATAACATCTTTTCCAGCCCGTTTAACTTTTCCATATAATCAAAATACATATCCCAAGCATATCTCATAGGCGTATGACAGTAACAAACATGTATCTGTTCTGAAGTAGTCAAAACATTTTTAGCAACTGAATGTGAAGAACTTAATATAACATCATATTTTCTTAAATCAAAACTTTCTATTGCATAAGGAAATAAAAAAAGCATTTTTCTAAAATGTTTTTTTGCAAAAGGAATATTTTGTAAAAAAGAAGTAATAATATTTTTATTCCCCACTATAAGTTTTTTTTCTTCAGGAGATAAAAAATCAACCAACGAATAAATATCCGCGGTATTAAAAACTTTTATAAAACTTTTTACACATCTTTCCGCCCCGGCGTATTTATCAAGCCAATCCGCAATAATAGCCATTTTCAAAGTTTTTTCCTTATTAAATCTATTTTTTCCTGAATTTTAGAAAGCAAAACACTAAATAATAATAAAATTAAAAACACTGTAAAAAAATAAAAAAACTTATTCCTTATTCCTAATTTTTCCACTATTAAAAAAACTAAAAAGTGAGATATAAATATAGGATAAGACAAAGAACCAAAAAACTTATCATATTTAAATTCAAACTCCAACAATTTAGGAATAAAAGGCAAAAACAATACCGCAAGCAGTATTTCTTTTACAAAAATATAAGAGGTAAAATAAAAGCCTATAAACATAAAATAAACAATTAAAAATAAATACACAAGTTTAAAAAAAGTTCTTTTACCGCAAGCATATAAAAAACCAAATAAAAAAATCCACAATACCCCAAAAATATACCTATACCCAAAATTATCTGAATTAAAATAAGGAGTGTTTATACTAAAAGCCAACAATTGAATAAATAACGAAAAAATAAAAAGCGCATACAAATATTTTATCCGTTTATAAAGAACGACAAAAATAAAAGGAACCAATAAATAAAAATGCCACTCCGTAGACAAAGACCATGTCGGAGGAATTAAAGGATGAGGTAAGAGAGCTTTTATCTCAAAAGGATAAAAAACATAATTATTTAAAATCAATACAGCATTTAACAAAAGTTTATAAAAACTCAAATGCTGATTTAATAAAGGTATTAATTGACTAGGACCAAAAAAATAAATCACCGTAACCGTTAAAAATAAAACTATTAAATAAAGAGGAAAAATCCTTAATATTCTTTTTAAATAAAAAAATAAAGCACTTTTGATAATAGCGTTTCTTTTTAGCGTCTCTTTTTTAAAACTGAAAAACATTAAATAACCACTGATAAAATAAAACATAACAACCGCACTTACCGCCGGATTAAAGTTATAAGGAAAAGGGGAAAAAGGAAGATGAGAAAGCATAACAATCCATGCAAGGATAAACCTAAAACTTCCCAACATAAGCCGTTATCCTTCAAATAAATATAAAAGTTTTTCCACACTCTTTTCCCATGTAAATAAATCAGACCTTTTTCTTCCTTCTTTTTTCATATTTTGTCTAAAAGTTTCATCAAATAAAAACATTTCTATTTTTGATTTAATGTCCTCAACAGAATAGGGATTACAATAAAGAGCCGAATTTCCACAAATTTCAGGTAAAGACGCCCTGTTGGAAACAATTACAGGGCAACCGCATGCCATAGCTTCGAGCGGAGGCAATCCAAAACCTTCATAAAAAGATGGATAAACAAATAAAAAAGCAGCATTATATATACACGCAAGTTCTTTTTCGTTCACATAACCTACATATTTCACATATTTCGAATTCTTTTTTATCAACTTCATAATATTTTCATTATCCCATCCGGAAAAACCGACGAGTACCAACGGATATTCTTTTTTAATATCTTCATATAACATATCATAAGCTTTTAACAAATTCAGAAGATTTTTTCGCGGTTCTATACTTCCCACGAATAACATAAACTTATCCGGCAAATTATATGTTTTTTTTATTTGATTTATTTCCTCATCAGAATAATTTCTAAAAACATTCTTATCTATCCCGCAATATACCACTTCTATCGGCTTATCATTAAAAAATTCTTTTGCTTCTTTTTTAATATATTCAGAATCAACTACTATAATGTCACTTTTTTTTATATTTTCCCAAAAATTTTTTTCAAAAAACTCAACTCTTTCTTTAGGATGCCACTCTTTATGAAAATAAAAAGAAAAATCATGCACCGTTGTAATAATTTTATCCGCTCTGATATTTTCCAAAGGAATAAAATTAGGCTCAAAATAAACATCAAACTTTTTAGACATCCTCTTTCTCAATACTTTACGCAACACTTTTTTTAATAAAGGAAATCTAGAAACGGAAAAAGACCTAGATGGAGAAGTTATAAGTTTTTTAGTATAAAAACCATAATAAAACGTTACATCCTCTTTTTGCATCAATCTTTTAGAAATTTCAAAAGTATATTTACCCACCCCCGTCAAGGGAGACAACAAAGGAACAGTATCAATCACTATACTCATACATATCCCTAAGAGTTTCGTAAAAAGGCTTTTGTTTCACCTCCCCTATTAAAGAAAACAACTTTTTATTGCTACCAAGAAGTTTCGGTATATCGTTTTTCCTTACATATTTCGGATTAATTTTTATTTTTATTTTATATCCGGCAATATCTTCCATATAACGTATAACATCCAAAAGTTTTATTCCTCTTGAAGATGCAATATTAACAATTTCATTTTTAATATCAGAAAAAATAAGTCTTTTATAAGCCTCACAAACAAAATCGATATCGTTAAACTCTCTGACAACATCAAGATTTCCAAGTTCAATTTCTTTTTTGCCTTCTTTGAAATGTTTGACTATTTTCGGAACCAAAAACTTATCATCCTGCCCCGGCCCTGTATAATTAAAAGGTCTGGTAATGATAACACCTGATTTATCAATATAATTTTTAGCTATCTGCTCTGCTCCGTATTTACTAAGACCGTAATGATTATTGGGATTTACACACATCCCCTCATCTAATACTTCTTTATCCTGTCTTCCATAAACTACAGCACTGCTCGCAACAATAATTTTTTCAGCCCATCTGTTCTCTTCAAAAATATTTTGAGTACCTAACGTGTTTACATTATAAAAATTTTGTGTATTTTCAGAAGCGACAAACGAAACTGCCGCTAAATGAATAATAATATCAGGTTTTACTTCGTTTAGCACATATCTTACATTATTTCTATCGTTAATATCACATTTAAACACTTTATTGTTTTCAAACTTTCTGGAAGTTCCGAAAATCTCGGTCTTCGAATTTTTTTCCAGATAGTTTTTTAAATGCCTACCGGTAAAACCGTCAATTCCGGTAATTAACAGCCTCAAAAGCTCATACCTTTTTTATTTTTTTCGATATCAGATTTCACCATTATTTCACATAACTCCTCAAGAGAAGTTTTAGGTTCCCAACCAAGCTCTTTTTTAGCTTTTGAATAATCCCCTATCAATAAATCAACTTCCGCAGGCCTAAAAAATTTTTCGCTTACTTCTACAAGCACTTTACCTGTTTTTTTATCTATTCCTTTTTCATCAACACCTTTGCCTTCAAAAACAATCTCAATTCCGACAACATCAAACGCCATTTTAATAAAATCCCTTATACTAGTCGTTCTGTTTGTAGCCAAAACGTAAGTATCAGGTTTTTCCGCCTGCAGCATCAGATACATTCCCTTAACATAATCTTTTGCATATCCCCAGTCTCTTTTAGCGTCAAGATTACCCAAAACTATTTTATCCTGTTTACCCAATACGATTTTCGCCACTCCATCAGTTATTTTTCTGGTAACAAACTCTTTTCCTCTTAAAGGAGATTCATGATTAAACAAAATTCCGCTGCTTCCAAAAATATTATAACTTTCACGGTAGTTAACGGTAATCCAATGAGCATACAGCTTAGCAACGCCATAAGGACTCCTCGGATAAAAAGGAGTAGTTTCTTTTTGAGGAATTTCCTGAACTTTGCCAAACATTTCCGATGTTGAAGCCTGATAAAACTTTATTTCAGGATTTACTATACGAATAGCTTCCAACAAATTAAGCGGACCTATACCCGTAATTTCAGCTGTTGTAACGGGCTGTTCGAAAGAAACCCCCACAAAACTCTGAGCAGCCAGATTATAAATCTCATTCGGTTTTATTTCTCCTACCATCCTGACAGATTGAGACGCATCGGTTAAATCATATTCTACCAGCTTTAAATCGGGATGATTGAATACTCCTAAATATTCAAGTCTCCAAAAATTAACCGAGCTTGTCCTTCTGTATGTCCCGTAAACCTCATAACCTTTATTTAATAAGAGTTCAGTCAAATAAGCTCCATCCTGTCCGGTAACTCCGGTTACAATAGCTCTTTTTTTCAATAGTTTCTCCTAACTTTTTAGCAAAAATTATATCATAATATAAGAGTCTAAAAATACAACTTTTTCCACATTTCCCAATTCTATTATCTCATTATCCGTTATAAGTTTCACATATCCGTCATCATATTTCATATCAAACAAATCTTTTTTAGCATTAACATACAGGGTATCAAACCCTTCTCCTCCGTCAACAATATCATTTCCTCCGTATAATATATATATGTTGTCGTCCCCGGCGTTTGTCATAATTATATTAGACCACCAATTATCATATACCGTATCACTACCCTGAGACCCTTTATAGTTTTCTATAAGCGTGGGCTGGGAAATTCCGATTATATTTTCTCCCCGGTATATTTCATTTTTAAAATCCGGATTATCATTTATTGTGTCTATTATATTATTATATATCTCTTCAAAATACATATAAGGAATATTTTTCGAATCAAACTCTTTTTGCAACTCTTTTTTTATATAATCATAAGGAAGGTCATTTACTATAGAAGAGAGAGTATCCCCGTTCATATTAAAAGTAACCTTTTCATCCGTACCGGAGAAATCAACGGTATCTATCCCCACTTTGTCATAAAAAGTAAAAAATCTGTAATTATCATACAAACCACTCAAATCATACACATTATTCCCTACGTTAATATGTTCTCCGTACAAATACTGAAGAGCGTCAATATCATAAATGGCGTATCCCTGACGACCTATTCCCTCAAGCCCTATGGAATATTCATAACCGTTTCCATACCAATCCACATCTACCGACGGCAAAAAATCCTCAACATTAGTATAACTCATTATGGTATAAAGCGTATTGTCTTCATCAGAAGGCATAATAACGTCACCTTCAAAAGGATGCTTCAATCCCAAAGCATGGCCTATCTCATGCAAAATTACATCATACCCAAGACCATTCCCATATTTAAGATAATCATTTGCCAAAAAAATATCGCTACCTTCTCCATCGGTTATTAATTCATTATCAGTATAATTCATTAACATTTTAGTCAATCCAAGTTCATTAGCATTTGACAAATCCACTTTATTAAATCTTATATCTCCATTATCGGAAACTTCTTTAAACTTAACATTTAATAAAACAGACAACTCATCAAAAGCTTTTCTGACAAGAGATTTATCATAATCGTCCAAAGGATGCCAATTTACCGTCTCATCTCCGGAATATTCTCCGGGCAAAATTTTATTAAAACTGTATGTAATAACACTTTTTTTTATTTTCATTCCCCCGTTTATCAATAACGATTCCACTTCTTTATACGGTTTTATTGTATTTGCCGTAAACATATCTATATTTCTTACGGCTTTTTGCATACTTTCATAAGAATAATCAACATCTTCAATAAAACTTTTATACTGCTCAAAATCTCCGTTAAAATAATTTATATATTCACTCCCGTAATATCCGACAGTAACTTTATTTTCAAAAGCAACAGCGCTTTTTCTCGTCTCTTCATCCGTAGTTATTACCCCTTTTGCCATCATATCCGTAACATCTATAATTTTCGTAACAACATCCCCAACCGTATCACCACCGTCAATTATCAAAGAAACCCAGCCGTCTATCCCTTCGGGGTCATCATCATAAGTTTTATTAAATAAAATCTCATATACCGATTCTATTATATTTTTGACACTCTCCTCACTTTGAAGGTTTACATTAACATACTGAGGATATATTTCCCCATACATTTTATTCTCTGACACCAGATAAACCGCAGCCGCAAACATATCATCAGCCAACTCGGACTCGGAAAGATTATGCTCAAGAGCATACTTATACCAAGACTGTAATCCGGCTTTTTCCGGGACCCTGTCAAACAGGGCCACGTATAGTTTAGTTACATACTCGCTAAAAATCATCCACCGAATTCCGTATAATCAATATCGCTATGAATATCTTCATTTAGCAAACCATCGTTTTCAACATTATCAGGATGATGAAAATCGGATTCGTTTTTCACATAAGAGTTTTCATTTTCATCAATCTTCACAACAGTACTCATATCAATATCGTCTATAGCGTGTTCTTGTAAATCCTCCAACGGAACCGTCTGATCAAGATTATCGTTTTTTTCAGAATCGGCAGCAAGTATTTCATCAATTTTATTTAGGTCCTCTTTTGAATTAATTTTTTCCAAAACATCATGCATCTTTTTAAGAGATTCTTCATCTACACTCTTTAATTTTTGAATTTTATTGGTTATCTCTTTTGCCGCTTCAACTTTAAGTTCAAATTTCTCGGAAGCCTGCACGGCATTTTCATACTCCTCGCCTAAAACATCTTTATAAGTTTCAGGATTTTTCGCTATCTGTTCAGTTATATAAACAATACCCGCAACGGCGTCACCTATACTTTTCTCTCCGCTGACGATACTCTCAACCCAGCTGTCTATACCTTCCGGGTCATCCTCATAGCTTTTGCCAAGAAGCGTTTCATAGACTGACTCTATAATATCTTTTATTTTATCTTCGGAACCTGACAAATTGTTTAAATCTATCTGTGCATACTGGGGATATAAATCTTCCAATCCAAACAAACTTACCGCCTGAACAGCTGCATCAAACATATCGTTCGCCACTTCGCTCATTGTAGCAGATTCATCATCTTTATATTTTTCATGCCACTGCTCTACTTCCTCTTGGGTAGGAGCTCTTTGAAACATAGCCAGATACAGTTCTATTATTTGTTCTTGTGTTACCATTGCATAATCCTTTTTGTTTTTTAAATTATACACTAAACAACATTACCAGTTTATTAACCGAAAAGGAAGGTTATACCATACCGTCGCAGTAATGCTCTACCACGTAGTTAAGATAATAATACCAAATATTATGATAAAATTTTTATGTTAAAAAGCCCAATAAAAGTTTAAAAGGCAAATTTATGAAAATACTTATTTTAGAAGACGATTATATACTAGCCGACTCTTTAAAAGAACTTTTAACAGAGGAAAATTTCGAAGTGGATATAGCCCAGACACCCGAGGAAGCATATGAAAAAACATTTCACAATACTTATAATCTGTATATCTTTGATATTAATCTTCCGGAGGAAAACGGTATTGAAGTTCTAAAAAACCTTAGAGAAGCAGACGACAAAACACCGGTTATATACATAAGCGCCCTAACTGATATTAAAACAATAGCAAAAGCGTTTGATATAGGGGCGGAAGATTATATAAAAAAACCCTTTGAAATAGAAGAATTTTTAATACGCGTAAAAGCAAAACTAAAAACACCTTTAAATACCGTCTCATACAAAAATATAGAAATAGACACCTCTCAAAACATAGTGAAAAAAAACGGCAAAATCGTTCCGCTCGGACACATTCAATACAATATTTTAAAAACACTTGTGGAAAACAAAGGAAGGATAGTTTCTAAAGACACTCTACTCTCTTTTTTCGAACAGCAAAACGACAACGCCCTGAGAGTTACCATAAAAAAAATAAAAGACAAACTGAATATAGATATAAAATCAATAAGAGGTCAAGGATATATTATTGAATAAATACGAAAAAAAAGCCTTTTTTATAAATTTTGCCATTTTTTTCTTTATACAACTAATACTGATTATATTAATAAATTTACAGGAAAGAAAAATTCAAATCCACAATCTTAATTCATCGATAAAAAGGGAGCTTGAAATATGTTCGTACAAATTAAACTGCAAAAACATCAATATTTCTTTTGAAAAAAAAGAAAGTTCAAAAAATATACTCACTCTTATGAAAAACGATAAAGAAATATATATTTTGGCAGAAACCCCTTTTTTGAAAAAAAATTATCTAAAAATAGGTATGCCGCTTGAAATTTACCACAAAAAAATAAACCTTATAAACCAAAAGATTTTTAAATCCTTTCTGTTTCAAATTGTCTTTATTTTTTTTACATCTCTGCTTCTTGCCTTTTACGCCCTTTCGCCTTTGAGAAAAGCTTTAAAGATAAACGAAACATTTATAAAAGATATTTTACATGACTTCAACACGCCTCTTTCTTCCATAAAAATAAACCTTTACCGACTTAAAAAAAACAAATGCGATGAGAAAACCGTTTCCAAAATAGAAAGCAGCGTTAATTCCATTCTTAAACTGCAGGAAAACTTAAAATCGTTTCTTAATTCCATTCCTAACCAAAAAGAAACGTTTGAATTAAAAAAAATCATAGATGATGAAATAAAAACACTCTCTCCGTTATATCCGCATATTTCCGTAAAAACAAATATTGACAACATCAAACTAAGCACCAATAAAAACGCATTTAAAAGCATTATTCATAATATTCTGAGCAATGCCTTTAAATATAATAAAAAAAACGGCAGTATTTATATATACAATAAAAAAAACAATCTTATAATAGAAGACACTGGTACAGGAATAAAAAATCCTTCAAAAATCTTTGAAAGATTTTATAAAGAACATGAAAGAGGAATCGGAATAGGTATGAATATAGTTAAAAAACTGTGCGAAGAATTAAAAATAGAAATTTCAATAGACTCAGAACTGGATAAAGGAACAAAAGTATCTTTAAACCTAAAAAATATCGAGGTTCATAAATGAAAAAAACCTTTTATATATTATTTATAACGGCCTGTTTTTTAACCGCATCGGATTCCAATCTCACCGAACTTGATAAAAAGATAGAAATGTTAAACAAACTTCCACCTGAAAAAAGATATAAGCTCATGAACGAAATAAAACAGGAGATTTTAAAATTAAACGAAATGCAAAGACTTAAAATTCTAAAAAAACTCTTAAAATCCCAAAATATTCAAACTCAGGACACAGAAGAAGATTTGATAATAGAAAATCCAAATATGGAAGGAAAATAATGAAAAAAATTTTTTTTATATTATTCGTTACGGCTTTACTGTTTGCAAAAGACTCCGACCTTGACGGAGTGCCCGACGAAATAGACAGATGTCCAAATACACCTTTTTTGACGATAGTCAATAAATACGGATGTCCGGTAAAATCTTTAAAAAAAGAAAAATACCTAAAAATTTACATAGGAACCGAAAAAGACTTTATAGAAGATAAAATTTATTCGTCTTTATTTTTCAGTCCTGTATTTTATTACAAAAATTATTTCGTCGGTTCGTTTCTTTCGAAAATAAAATATGAAAAAGGATATGCGTTTAATACAAAAAATATATTCGCCGGAATAAAAACGGATAAATTAAAAATGAAATTAAAATACTATTTCAAAACCCGTTTTGGCAGAAAATATTTTTCTTTTTATTTAAAACTTTATACTGATTTTGCGAGTATATCTTTTGAGCATAAATTTAAAGATACCTCATACAATAATTTAATTACTGTTTCAAAAGATTTTAAAATAAACAGACACATAAAAATAAAACCTTATAATCTTTATTATATAAACAACCACAAAAACTTTACAGGAATTTACACCACTTATAAAATAAACAAAAAACTTTCTTTTTTTACGAACATATCAACAGGAACCAACAACCATATAAAAGATTATTACTTTTCTATCGGAACTATTTGGAAAACCCAATAAATCAAAAATTCAACTTTTCAAGTCCTGACCCCTTTGGTTCTTTTATTTTTCGATTCCATTGATTCTATTTTATATCAACCCATACTTTTTAAACACTTCTCTTGCCATTTCATCTTTTGCTAATAACTCATTCACAGCTTTTATAAGCCTATCCACATATTCTTTATCCGCTTTCTTATTAATTATCTCTGAATTTTCTATATCTCTTCTCGCTCTATCTACAACCGTCCTCCTATCCCACATCATAAATCCTATAAGCCCAAATATTCCTCCTGTTAATGCCATCATAAAATTTGTAAGTATTTCAAATCGTTTATCTATTGTTTCGAATCTTTTATCTATTGCTTCAAATCTTTTGTTAAAACTCTCATTCATCATCTCAAATCTTTTATTTATTGCTTCAGATCTTTTGTTAAAACTCTCATTCATCATCTCAAATCTTTTATCTATTGCCTCAAATCTTTGATTCATATTTTTTTCAAACATATCTATTTTAAGTGTATTTGCATATACTTTTTTATCTAAATTATCTACCTTTTGTATAAGTAATTTTATATCTTGTTTTATCTCTTTTATATCTTCTTTTGTAGCTGGTGTAGCAAATAAAAATGTAGTTATTAATAATACTACTATATATTTCATTATTTTTTTTCCTTTTTTTGTTTATTATATCAAAAAATAGAATTGAATAGAGAAAAATAGAATCGATAGAAATAAACCGGAGTAAAATTGTTTGATTTTTTCAGCTTTTCAAGCTCTGACCCCTTTAATTCTTGGAAGTGATTAACTTTTAACAATTTCTGTAAAGTCGCTCCAATCTTCAACTTTAAAAGCCCTAATATCTCTTACTGACTTTTTAAACCACTCAATTTGTTTTAACGTATCTATTGCTTTATACACATATGTTAAATTATTATTTGTATCTTTTGTTATATAAAGACTCCCTTGTACCCATTCAAAACCTAAAGTATCCATTGTTTTTCTTATTTCATCATATGCTGGATTATAAGGCTCTCCATAATTTTCTTTTAATTTTGCTACCTCCATATCAAAAGAAATCGCATACATAAAGAACCTTTATAAATTTTTTTTTAATTATAACAAAAATAGAAGAGAATAGAATCAATAGGAATAAATCGAAGTAAAATTGTTTGATTTTTCAACTTTTTCAAGTCCTGACCCCTTTGATTTTTGATTTTTTTTGGGATTGGTATCTCACTTTAACCTATTTGTTACTTTTTTTAAATTCAAGACAAGTCCTGACTCCTTTTTATTTTTTCATCAGAAAAAATAAAAAAAACACTTGCGACTGCTATAATTGCCATAAACATTAAAGTAATCACATATATCATTACATATCTCCTATTTTATCAATTTCTTTTTTTAATTTAACTGCTACTGCAATTATACCTATTAACAAAAAAGCACCTGCAATATTCGATAGAATCAATTGCAAATTATTTAAAGTTAAATATTTTGTGAAAATAAAAGTAACCAATCCAAATATTGAAGCCAATAAAAAGAAAAATAATGTTCTCCAAAAAACTATTTTTTCTTTTTGTTTATCTATTTTTGCCAAATTTTAGTCTTTTTTATTATAGCAAAAAAATAGGGATAGCTATACAAAATAAAATCAAAAATTGCTACATTACTGTAAATTGATAAGTGGATGAACTAGCTGTTAGTGATGGGAAGCTACGGTTAATAGTTTAGTGTGAGTCACTAAATAAAATTCAACTTTTTCAAGCCCTAACCCCTTTGACCTCTTTTTCTCTTTTGTTCTTGTTATTCATTTTTATACAATGTTGAAACACAAACTCCACAAATTTGCTCACCTTTATTTGCCAATTCAGCTATCTTTATTCTTGCTTCTTTTATATCTTCACAAGTAAATTTACATTCATGTTTATATGAATTACTTAATGTTTCTTTTTTACAAAAAGACTTTCCACTTTTTAAATAGCAACCATCCAATTCTTTTTTACATTCAAACAAATGATATGTATTGTCATCATTATTTTTACATAAACAATATAGCATTTTTTACTCCTTTAGTTTTAGTTACCAAAACTACTCTCCAGTAACTTTGATAACTCCCCGACATTTTTCAACCCCTGACTAATTTAGTTCAATAGATTTGAATATCTTTTCTTCCCCTTTGATTTACTTAAATCATTCCATCAAATTTTTTACTTCTAATATATTTAATGCAATTTTTTTATAATCATTAATAACTTCTATTTTTTTATCAATCGATTTTTCTCCAATTATTTCAGATTCTTTTTCTCTAACATCATAATACTCATTTCGTAACGATTCATTAAAATATAGAAAAATTGAGTTTTCTTTAATTATATCTTTATATCCGTCAAGAGTAGCTCTGTATATATGAGATATTGCCCTATAATTTTAAAAGATGGCAGGCTCCTGCCATCTTTTAAAATTACTTATCATCTAAACTCTCAATAAAAGACATTAACTTTTTCTCATCCACCATACTTCCTACTATCGCCCTGTTTCCTTTTGATTTCCTTGCAGATTTTTTACTTTTTAATCCTTTTTTTTTAACTATACTAACTAAATTAGATTTCATCATAACCTCCATAATCAGATCATCATTTTTTAACTAACTATATCCCCATTTTCCTACTCTTTTCTACCGATCTTTTGTTGAACTTTATTTAAAAAAACAAAAAGAGAAAGGAAACTCATATCGTTTCCTTTTATGAGAAATCTGCAAAGTTTGTAGCATCAAATGCTGTAAGATCGTGAATTCCTTCTAGTGTAGCAATTAATTTAACAGTATCAACACCACCATCTGCACCATCTGTTTCTGTTCCTAGATAAATCCCTGCATTATTCCCATCAGTTACTACAAAATAAATCACATCATTTGCTTTAACTTTTGAAATTTTAGCATTTATAAATGTTTTAACATCTCCTTCTGACAATGAATTTGCACTTGCACCACATAGGATTTCTAATCCATGAGAAGCACTACTTAAATCAACAGCACCACCACTTACATCTGTTTCATTATAATCAGTCTGTGTAGCTTCATTAGTAATGAAGTCAATTACATCTTTATTTGCACCTACTGTAAATGATTTGATAGTATCATCTCCATTATTTGCTTCTGTGTCAAACTTTACAGTATCAACTCCGCCACTAAGTGTAATTGTGTCATTATCAGCACCACCTGTGATTTGTATAGTTGATGATGCGCTAGCATTTGAAACTGTTAGGTTGCTTAAATCAATAGTATCAGCGTTTGATGTTCCGTTTACTGCTAATGTAGTACTTGTTTTACTATCAAAATTTATTGTTAAACTTTCTCCACTGATTTGTGCTGAGCTTACTGTTGCTGTTACACTATTTGCTCCAAATTTAATAGTCTCAATTCCCATATCAGTATTGATTTTTTTGTTTGTTCCATCAGCTGTTACATTAGTGAAATCTGCTGAATTATCAAATCTTAATATATCAGTATCACTACTGCTTGTTCCGCTATCTTTAATTTTATCGCTGTTTGTGCTGGATGCTGTATTAATTACATACGTATCGCTACCAGCGCCACCGTCCATTGTGTCATTTCCGGCACCACCTGTAATAGTGTCATTACCTTTTCCACCTTTTAGAGTATCCGCACTTCCACCACCTGTAATTGAGTCATTTCCAGCACCACCTGTGATTGTATTGGCACCTGCACCACCAGTTAGAGTTGAAGAGTCATAATTTTTAAGCGCTGAAATATCAATTGTTACATTGTTAGATGATGTAGTAACACTTGATGCATCTACAGTTATATTATCTGTTCCTGTTGTTTCAGTTCCCATATCACCTTTTAATACAACTTTTTCTTTTTTATTGTTTGCTAATGTAAACCAGATTGTTTCAGCTTTACCGTTTCCTGTCAGGTCACCTGTAAAATTATGCGTTCCGTCATTGTCGATTAATATATCTAATCCATTACTTGAGTTAGTAGCATTAGTTGCACCTGCTTTGTATGTTAAACTGCTAATTACTTTTATATCTCTAGTTGTTGTTATAGGATCATCAGTTCCGATTGTATTTGTGCCTAAACTTCCACTCAAATCAACTGTTACGCTATTTACACCTTGTTTTCCTGCACCTGTCCCACCTTGAGAGATAGCACCTATAGTTACGTTATTTAATGCACCGCTTGCATTAATATTTACTTCTGTATCCGCCGTAGAACTTCCAATACTTACCGCTTTACTTACATTACTTGTATTTACTTTGATTGTATCAAATGCTCTAGTACCACCAATATTACCAACAGTTACTGTTCCTAAGTTGTTTGAAAAATCTAAATCAGCAGTTCCGTTTTTTGCAGTATTCGCATCTACTGTTCCAAGTCGAATATTATCTAACAATCCGCTTGCATTTACCGTTACATTTGCACCTGTAAGTGTTGCATTTGTAGTAGTGTTTGCGTTAATTTTTCCTGTTACATCACTTAAATCTAATGTTAAGTTTTGTTTTGTAGCAACATTATTAAAATCTAACCCTTTAGATAATCCGCTTGCTGTAACTGTTAAATTATAATCAACCGGAGTTGTTCCGTCAGTTCCTATATGTCCTAATACAATTTGTCCATCCCCGCTTAGATTTACAGAAGATGCTGCTTTTAAGTTCAAAAATTGTGCTGCTGTAGTATTAGTTCCATTTGTTAAGTCTATTTTAGAAGCTGTTTTATTTTCAGCTTTTAAAGTAATATTTTGAGCTTTTGCAAGTGAACTGGTGTTATTTAATGTAACTTGCCCTTTTGCATCGATAGTCACGTCAGTTGCTTTTGCCGCAACTAAATTTCCTGTAAATTTAGTTGTTTCAGTATTGCTACTATCAAGTGCACTATCAACATTTAATGTCACTTGAGATGCACTGCTTGCTGTAAATGTTCCGCTTTCTGTAATTGATTTTCCTATATTTATAGTTGCTGATTGTGCTTTTGTTAAAGTAACTGTTGTATTATCATTTGATGTTGATGTAGTACTAGCTGCTTTGTCAGTTACATCAACAGTTACATTTCCTGAGTTATCAAGCTGAATAGTTGCACCTTGATTATTTAAAGCTGATGTGCTTGATGAGTTAGCAATTTTTAAATTAATATCACTATCTCCTACATTTGCCAACGTTGCTTTGTTTCCATTGCTTTTATCTACATCAAATATTACATTTTCAAGACCGCTTGTTTGTGAAGCTGAGAAAGTTAAATTACTATTTAATCCTGTTAAATGTAATGTTTCTACTCCACTCATTTTAGGTTGCATAGTTACTGCACTTGAAGCATCCACATTTAATTTTAATTCGTCCTTTCCATCCCCTAAATTAATTTCAGGAGCTGAAGTTACAACTGATGAATTAATTGACACCACATCGTCTTTTTCGGCAGTTTTAATTGTTTTTAATGCTCCTGCAGTTACGTTTTTAAATGTTGCAGTAACGGCACCGCTATTTTCTGAAGCATCGAAAGTTTTTAGAGTTGAAGCTATATTTTTAACTGCTAAATCTTGATCGCCTTTTACCGTTACAGATGTTGATGCGCTAAGTCCGCTTAAATCTATATAACTTTTCGCATCCGTTGTATTGATTGTAACATCTTCAATTTTATCCATTGTAATTTTTGTATATGTAGCATCATCTGATCCGTTATCAGGAGTTGGGTCTGCTTTTCCAAGATTATTAACTCCAAGAATCATAGCATCGCTTGTGCCTGACAAATCAGTATTACTATCAAATCCAATTGATAAATTTTGAGACATATCTTTTAGATTAACAGTGATACCAGCTTTTTCTAAATTTGTTAAACTTATAGAATTTCCGCTAGAGCTTCCTGTTAGATTATAAGTATCTACCCCTGTTACATTTGTAGCGTCAAATGTTCTGTTGATTGTAGTATTATTTGTTAAACCTACTTTTTCTATATTTTTAATATATCCATCGTTTCCAACGCCAGCAAAACTTCCTTTCATATCAATATCTAACGTATCGACTCCACCTTTTCCGTCGATTTTATCTCCGCTGTTTAGTGTAGCTTCGCTACTAAGTGCAGATACCACTGCTTTAAATGTATTTGCAGCGTCGTTTCCTAAGATTTCTTCTTTTGCCGTGCTTAAATCAAAACTTTTTGGTGTGTAATCTTCGATTACTTTTTTTGCTTCGTCGATTGTAGCAGGGTCGTCTGTTACCACTTTTACAATGTTTTGAAATACGTCAAAATCTACTTTTCCGTCCCCTGTAGGGTCGTTTGTAGGTATAGTCTCAGCTGTTTCAACCGCGGCTTGTGTTTTGTTTTTGAACGCTTCTACCGCTTTTTTTGTTGCATCATCTGTAGCTTCAAGCTCTCCGTTTGCGTATTGGTTGGCAACATATACTATTCCAGCCAATGTATCTCCAAGAGCTGTGTATGTTCCTCCGTTGTCAACTACGTTTTTTACCCATCCGTCGATTCCATCAGGGTCTGTCGTATAGTCTTTCCCCAGTAACAGGCTGTATACATTCTCGATTATCGCTTTTGCCTGGTCAGCCGTTACTGTCGTATCTCCCAAATTCGCATAATCCGGATAAAATTTAGCCGCATCTTCGTCGCTTTTTGCCACCTGTACGGCTGAATACAACATAGCTCCCGCTAATTTGTTCATATCGGCGTTATTGTCTTCCGCCCATTTATACCAACTATCTAGCTCGTCTTTCGCTGCCGCTCTCTGAAATAAGGCAACGTATAATTGCGCTACTGTCTCTTTGCTTAGTGCCATTTTCTCTCCTTTTGTGATTTTAGGTTTTTACTCCGTAATGTTAGCACAATTTACATTACTTAAGCATTACCTCTAGTATTACGATGATATTATAGCAAAAAAAATTCTTAATTTTTAACAAAAATTTAAAAAATAAATATCTTTTTTATGTTTTTTAAGGTATTTTCCCATAAAAAACCGCTTGTATCGACCGCTTTAAAAGATTTATAAGGAGTCAAAAGGGCTCTTTTTATATTTAAAACAAATTCTTCTTTTGATTTCGACCCGAATACAAAAGGCAGATTTTTAACATCATACCCCCTAAGAGCAAAAAAGGTCGCTACGGTTTTCTTTTTTGATACGAAGGCTTCGGCGGTTTTGAGGTTGGACCCTCCCCCGGAAGTAATCGGGAGCAAAATCACCTCGCTTGCGGCGATAAAAGAGTGAAGCTCTTTTTTTGAAAGCGTTCTTAGAATTTTCATTCTTGAGGATATAAGTTTTTCACAATTCACATACTCTTTTGGCATATAATCATATATAATGTTCCCGACCCTCCCGCCGACCAGTATAATCTCATCGGGGCGAAGATGAGCCAAATTGCCCAGCATCTCCCAAAAGCCTATGGCGTTTGGAGGATAATCGCTGCCCACGAAAAAAAGAAGTTTTTTGTTTTTGTATTTCTTTTTTATATCGTTTAATATATATTCATCAGCCTTTATGGGTTCGGCTCCGTTGGGAGCTACGATACAGTTACCTTTTGCAAGATTTTCAAAACATTTTTTATCTTCTTTTGAAACGGTAATTGTATAAAGGCTTTTTTTTATGACTTTTTTTTCAAGCTCTCTTATTCGGCTGACACAATCCGTATCCGTTATATTGTGGGCTTTTAATATGTTTTCTTTTGTCAGATATTCCACGTTTTGGGAAGAATATATTATATTGGCATCGATTCCGAGTTTTTCGACGGCGGGATAAAGCCAGGGCTGTTCTAAAAAAATATAATCTATTTTTTTCGGCAGTCTTTTTTTAAGAAAATTCAAAAACTTATCGCTTTTTGAAAATTCACTGATTGCCAAATCAAAACATAAAGGATTTTGCGTATATTCGAATAAAACATCATCCCCGACAACAAAATCACTCTCTTCAAATTCTTTATGGGCTTTATGCGAAACGGAAAAATGATATACGTCTGCAAAAGAAGAAAGAAACTCTCTTATTTTAAAAGAGCGTATCTGTCCTCCGTGAAGAGGATTTTTGAGGGGATAAGCGCTTAGCATTACTATATTCATTTTTTGATTCCTATAACCGCATAATCGTTGTAGTTTTCTTCAAGATTAGGAGAATTGGGATTTGTAGGCTGTGAATATACGATTTTTACATCCTCAAACCCGGCAAATTTAACCAAAAAAGCAAGAAGTTCGGGAGGAACGGGCTTTTTGTGGGTAGGGTCTATATAAAAATTTTTGAGAACCTCTATGTTTTTAGGATTTGGAGTTTCAAGAATAATAACCCCTCCTTCTTTCAGTTTTTCATAAGCAAGAGACAAAAATTCTTTTAAATATTCATAATTAAGATGTTCTACAACCTGCAGGGCCGAAATTCCATCAAACTTCTCTTTTGTTTCTTTCAAATAAGCGTTTACGTCTTTTTCATAAGCTTTTGCGATTTTCTCGCATTTTTTTACAGAAGCTTTATTTATATCTATTCCTACGGCATCTATTCCTGCATTTTTCAATATGCTCAAAAACTCGCCCCTGCCGCATCCGACATCAAGCCACTTTTTTCTGTTTTTAACATATCTTAAATAAATTTTCTGTTTTTCTTTTACCAGCACCTCAGGATAAAATATTTCTTCTAAAGCCAAATATTCATCTTTTTGGGTGATTTTGAAATCCGCTTTTTCTTCATAAAAAAAAGGAATGTTTTTAGGAGGTTTTAGAGATTCTATTTCTTTTTGTATTTTTTCTGTTAAGTTTTTCATATTATAATATTGATTTTTAATATTTTCTTTTACCTTATCTATTTCTTGTTGTATTTTCATAATATTATTCCCGCATTCAATACTTTTTTCTGCAAATAATAAATTAACTTCATTTATTTTTTCAATACGCCCGTTAATCTCCTCCGCTTTTATAAGATTTTTATTAAGATAAGAAATATTATCTTCAACCGCCGGCAAAATTTTAGGAAGTTTGTATAAAAAATATAAGTATCTTATAAAAGGCAGCTTAAAAAACCTATAAAGCCAAAAACGTTTTTTAGCCCCGAGAAGCTTTGGGTTTTTTTTAGATTCGGGAGAAAAATAGATATAAGTTAAAACCTCGCTTTTCGTAACGCCTCTGTTTAAAAGCTCCATGTAATAATTATATCCTTCTTTATCAGGTTCTCTTCTCAAAAAAACGTTATAAGCCTTTTTTAAAAAATCCTCTTTCGGCAAAAAAATAAAATCCTCATAGATATATGTTTCTTTTTTAGGCAAGATTATTTCTTTATGAATAAAAGGTATAGCCGTTTTTCTTATCAATACTTTTTTTTCAAGCATGGATTTTATATCTTCTTTTGTCATTTAAAACCTTTTAAATAATGTCTTTTATTTCGGAAATAAGCTTTTTATAAAGAAAAGAAGCCGCCAAAAGCGTAACCAAAGCAATCAAAAAAGCCGCTTTTATATCCGACCACAAAACTTTATCATACAAAAAAAGCGTCTGCATAGGCTCTATAAAAAAATAAAGAGGATTGTAATCCACAAGATAAGGATATTTTGAATAAATAAGCTCTTTTACGTAAATAATAGGCGTCAGCCAAAACCAAAGCTGTAAAATAATATTTATTATTTCCCTAAAATCCTTAAAAAACGGGGTAAACAGAGAAAAAACGACTCCAAGCCCAAAAGCAAAAAGAGCAACCAGAAACATCAAAAAAGGGAGTATTAAAAAAGATATTCCGATATGATGATGCACAAGCAGCAAAAACACAACTCCCAAAACCATACCCGTTATATATATAACGGACTCGCTCAGAACTATTGAAATATAATATACATACATAGGAATATTAACTTTTTTCAGTAAATAAGACTTATCCAAAACCGAACCCGTAAGCCTCAAAACCACTGTGGAAAAAAAATTCCAGCTTATAAGCCCGGGGATAAGATATATGCTGTAGGCATATTCGCTGTTTACGATATTCATTTTCATTTTCATAAAATCGGAAAATATTACGGTATAAATAAAAATAGTAATAAGAGGCGAAATCAAAAGCCAGAGATGACCGAAATTTGTTCCGGCATATCTCTCCTGCAAATCTCTTTTTGCGAATTCAAACCCAAGTTTCAGGTTGAAAATAAAACCTTTTATTTTATCTTTTATAATCATCTTCTATTCTTACAATATCATCTTCTTTTAAATACTCCCCCACCTGAGCCTCTATTAAAATCACCGGGATTTTTCCGGGATTGCTGAGCCTGTGGATTTCCCCCATTTTTATATAAGTAGATTCGTTAGGTCTGACTAAATAAGTTTTATCCCCTACACGGACCTCAGCCGTTCCGCTGACTACAATCCAATGTTCACTTCTGTGAAAATGCTTTTGCAAAGAGAGCCTTTTGCCAGGTTTTACGGTAATCTTTTTAACTTTATAACCCTTATCGGTAATAAGCTCCTCATAAGTCCCCCACGGTCTGTGAACTTTTATATGAGAAGTGGTGATTTCCCCGTTTTTTTCTTTTAAAGATTTTACTATATCTTTTACTTTTTGAGATTCCCCTTTTTTGGATATTAACAAAGCGTCTTTGGTGTCTATTATTATATAATTTTCAAGCCCTATAGCGGCTATTACCTTTTTTTTATCGTCGGAATAATAAAAATTATTTCTACACTCAATCTCCTCTGCTTTAATGGATTCAATCTCTTTTATAAGAGAATCAAAACTGCCGACATCATTCCATTCAAATCCGCTTTTTACGACTTTTATTTTATCGCTTTTTTCCATAACGGCATAGTCTATACTGATATCAGGAATATCTTTCATTTCCCTAATTCTGGTATGGGTATCCAATTCCTGCCTTGTTTCAAATGATTTAATTATCTTTTCATATACTTTTGGAGAATATTTTTTGAGCTCTTTAAGATATACTCCGGCTTTAAACATAAACATTCCGCTGTTCCATAAAAAATTTCCGTTTTTGAAATATTTTTCGGCAGTCTCTTTATCGGGTTTTTCATGAAAACGGATAACGCTGTTTCCTTTATGTTCGATATATCCGTACCCGGTATGGGGTTCGTCGGGAGTTATGCCAAATGTCACCAAATAACCTTCTTCGGCAAGTTTTTTAGCTTCTTTTACAGCTTTTTCATATTCCGTATAATCTTTTATCAAATGGTCGCTTGGGGTTACGAAAAGTATTTCTTCTTCCCCGCTTTCCAAAGCGGCAAAAGCAATGGCAGGAGCAGTGTTTTTACCGGTCTCTTCCAATAAAAACCTAGTATTGCTTATATTAAATTTTTCATTTTTTAAATCCTCAAGCTGGTCTAACGCTATAAAATAATGCTCGGAATTGGTAATAACCATTAATTTATCGGCAATAGAAGCGTTTCTTTCGATGGTCTTTTGAAAAAGGGATTTTTTTTTATCGTCAAACAGTGTTAAAAACTGTTTTGGCATAAGCCTGCGGCTAAGAGGCCACAGTCTCGTACCGCTTCCTCCGCATAATATAACGTTTTTCACTTCTCATCCTTAAAATTATAAAATTAATTGGGATTATATCAAATTATAATATATTAAAAAGTTTTAATTTCGATAGAAGGAGAAAGTTTGCATATTCCCGTAAACATCTCTCCTTTTATTCCCGCTATTTCGAATTCCGCGGCTTTGTCTTTCCATATTAAACATTCATTATTGTGCCTTTCGTCAGAATGAACAGCAACGGTAAGAGTATAATTCCCGATTCCTATATTAAACGGCATATTAAACGTTACTAAAGCTTTCTCACCTTTTTTAAGACTAAGGGGCTTGTTATAATAAAAAGTATTAGTCCCGAATATATCCTGCCCGAATTTATCCCTTATTAAAATCCCGACCGTTTTATTTTCTATATTCTTATTCGCTTTTATCCCTATTTCAATAATTCCCTCTTCTCCTGAAGATATAACACTGCTTTTAGATTCCTTTCCGTATATATTTATCCCGGTAATTTCAACATCCATCGAACCGAATTCTTTATTGCTTTCTATGATAATACCTTCTTTGTCGTTCATTTTGGCAATATAATAATTATATTTATTTATTACATCTTCAGGCTCACCCTGCTGAACGATTTCCCCTTTATTTAACAAAATTACACGGTCGCATAAAATTTTAAGGGCGTTTAAATCATGAGAAACAAAAATTATGCTAGAAGCTTTTTCTTTAAGCTTTTTAATAGCGTTAAAACTTTTGGCGCTAAAATGGGCATCCCCTACGCTTAAAGCCTCATCCACGATTAAAATATCAGGCTCGCTGAAAATGGCTATTGAAAAAGCAAGTCTCATAATCATACCGCTTGAATAATTTTTAAGAGGTTCTTCAATAAATTCGTTAAGTTCGCTAAAATCTATAATTGCATCGACTTTTTTATCAATTTCGCTTTTTGACATTCCTATAAGCATACCGTTTAAATAAATGTTTTCTCTGCCGCTGAGCTCAAAATTAAATCCCGTGCCAAGTTCTAAAAGTGCGGTTATTCTTCCGTATTTTTTTATCTCTCCCGACGAAGGCGATATAATTCCCGCAATCTGCTTTAAAAGAGTCGATTTGCCAGCACCGTTTAGCCCTATTATGCCTAAAGTTTCTCCTTTCTTAAGGGAAAAAGTGATGTTTTTGTTGGCGTAAAATTTTTTATGCATATTTTTCTTAAAAAAAATTTCTATAAGACGGTGAGAGGGTTTTTTATAAAGTTTGTATATTTTTGTAAGATTTTTCACTTCAAGAGCATTCATTTATGAACTCCCTGAATTCTAAGTAAAACTCGTCCCAGCTTCTAAGTCTGAACTTCTCTTTTATCTCATTTACAAAAAAATTATACACATCTTTATTTTCCATAAGTTTAACAGCTTCTATCCAATAATCTTTATCATTTGGTAAATTCAACATAAGGTCCTGTGTAGCTTCTTTTAAAGCTTCGGCTTCTGATATAAGAACCGGTTTTCCAAACGCCATAGACTCTCTGCTTGCAAGTCCCCACCCTTCTACCTCAGAAGGGAAAAGTGTATATTTTACCGTTTTATATAAATAAGCCAGTTCTTCATCATCTACGTCCTCATAAAAAAACACTTTATTATGCAACTGCGGATTTTTTTCATAAAAATCATAAACATCATCAACCCCCCATCCCCTCATTCCCACAAAAATCAAATCCGGAAGATTTATTTCATTCAAAAGCTCCTTATACGCTTTTAATAACAATAAATGATTTTTTCTTATCTCTACGGTGGAAACATACATTATAAAATTATTTTCGTTATGGGGTCTTAAAACTTTTTTGGAGTTTTTATGAATATTATCTCCCAAATAAATGGTTTTTATTTTTGCTTCCGTATCTATATAGTTATCTTTTATAAAGTTTTCTAATTCTTTTTTAGTAAAATCCGAAATACAAAATATCCCGTCAGCCAAATATAAAAGATTTACCAGATGATGAAAAAATATTTTCGAAAAATAATCATTTACCACTAAATGAGGATAATTAACAGGAATAAGGTCGTAAACACATCCTATAAATTTAAATTTTTTTTCCTTTTTTAAAAAGAAAAGTTTTTCATAATCGCTGTAATCCCAATCAAGCCCTATTGATATATAAGTATCGTTTTTAGATAAAGAGTATGTCCGTTTCTCATCAATAAAAGGCTTAATATAATTATTTTTTTCAATATTTTTTATATGGTCCAACACGGTCTGTTTTTTAACTTTATAAAACTCTTCTTTCTCTTTATTAAAGTATAAATACTCTCCGTCAAACCTTTTTGCAAATTCCAATAAAGTTTTTACAATACCCACAGGACTTCTTGTCCAATTAAGGAGCGTATTAATTTCCAAATACGTCACAAACAGCCTTTTTAAGCGTGATTATAACAAAAAGAAAAAAAGAAGTTTTAAAGCTGGATTATGAAGAATTCTTTTTTTCTTTTGACTTCCACTAAAGCGTCACCCTTGTCAAGGTCTTTTAGAAGTTTTTTAACGTCTTCTATAGAACGGACTTTTACCCATTTACCTGTTTTTATCGTTTTGATTCTCAAAATTTCATCACCTTTTTGAAGCCCCATTCTCGCAGCATAGCTGTTAGGGTCGATATCGGCTATTTTTACGCTGTTTTTCTCCTGAGCCAGTGTTACGCCTTTTAACGTTTCTATATCCTCAACCGTTTCTTTTTTTGTTTTTAAGGCTTTTAAAGTTGCTGTTACGGTTATATATTTTCCGTTTCTGTATATTTTCAGGGTAACTTTTGAACCGGCTCCCTTAAAGGCTATTTTGTTTCTAAGTTCCCCCGCG
>NZ_JBMXVQ010000123.1:0-2162 GCF_053999135.1 Caminibacter sp. | reverse complement strand
GCATCCCCAAGCCATGTGGGAGGTTCAATCAATAACTTCATATATTACCTTAAGGGTTTTTTCCACGTTTTTTTCAATACTGAAATTTTTTGCAATCTCTTTTGCTTCTTTTTTTGATTTTTCCAATGCCTCGGGATTATTTAACAAACTCTGGATTTTTTCGACAATATTTTCATCTATTATCCATTCTTTTGGCAATATTTCCCCTCCGCCGCATGTTTTTGTGGTAAATACCACATTTTCAAAATTCAAGGCTTCTATTATTACACTGCCAAAAGGCTCGTATTTCGTAGGAAAAATAAAAATATCCGCCATCGAATAAAACTTATCCACATCCGTCCTCGGACCTGTAAAAATCACTTTTTCTTCAATTCCCAAATTTTTGGCATAATTTTTATACCACTGCAGATTTTTTTCTTTACCGACTATAAAAAATTTAAAATCGCCCTTAAGCCTTGAAACAATATCCAGTGCTTCTTTTACTCCTTTTCGCTTAAATCCGCTTCCCACATAAAGCAAAATCTTTTCATTATTAATGTCAAATTCTTTTTTGATATCATCAAATAGGACTTTTTCCTTTAAAGGTATGCCATTATATATAACTTCTATTTTATCTGGGTCTACGCCATATTCTTCAATTATGTCTTTTTTTACCATATTGGAAATCGCTATGATTCTTTTTGCCCTGTTAAACGCTATTTTTTCAATAAAAAGATATACTAAATGTAAAGGATTGATTTTTGATTTGTCTTCTATTTTTAAAAATTTTTTATGAACCCCATCACCCGCTCGGTAAATATCCGGGCACGTTATCCTGTCCAGCGAAAAATAAAATTTATTTTTTTTAAAAAAACAGACTTCAAAATTAAACCATATAGCTTTAATCCAACTCGCCAGAAAATTAGGTGCCGATGAATGTTTTATTTCAAAATCAATATTATACTTTTTTAACTCCTCCGTTAATCTTTGTAAATATCTTTCAGCTCCTCCGAATTTATTCGGTTTAAGTCTGAGAAATGTTATTTTTTTCATAATCTCCCGTCAACCAGACTTTTATCAAAGAAATTTTTAATATCATATACGACTAAATTTGAATTTTCTTTTATTCTTTTTATTTCACTTTCTAATGCCTTAAACTCTTTATGCGCCACCGCCAGGACTACTCCGTCATAATCAGTTAATTGTTGATGGTTAACAGTGGATAGCAAATCAAGGTTATATTCTTTTTTTACTTCATCCCTCTCCGCCCAAGGGTCATATACGTCCACATTTACTCCGAATTCTTCAAGCTCCCTTATTACATCTATTACCCTGCTGTTTCTTATATCGGGACAGTTTTCTTTAAATGTGATTCCTAATACTAATACTTTACTTCCTTTTATCGTATGCCCTTTTTGGATCATAAGTTTTATTACTTTATTGGCTACAAATATTCCCATATTGTCGTTAAGTCTTCTGCCGGCTAGTATAATTTCGGGATGATAACCTATCTCTTTTGCTTTGTATGTAAGATAATACGGGTCTACCCCTATACAGTGACCTCCTACGAGTCCCGGGGTGAATTTTAAAAAGTTCCACTTTGTCCCTGCGGCTTCTAATACATCTTTGGTATCTATATTTAATTTATCAAATATAAGTGCAAGTTCGTTTACAAACGCTATGTTTATATCCCTTTGGGTGTTTTCTATTACTTTTGCGGCTTCTGCTACTTTTATACTAGGTGCTAAGTGAGTTCCGGCTTCTATTATTGAAGCATAAAGTTCATCTATCTCTTTTGCCGCCTCGGGAGTACTTCCTGATGTTACCTTAAGGATTTTTTTGACGGTATGCTCTTTATCTCCCGGATTTATTCTCTCAGGTGAATATCCTACAAAAAAATCCTCGTTAAACTTAAGTCCGCTTACTTTTTCTAAAATAGGAACACATACTTCCTCCGTACATCCGGGATATACTGTTGATTCATAAATTACAATATCACCTTTTTTTAATACTTTCCCAACTGTTTCACTGGCTTTTTTAAGAGGAGTCAAATCGGGGTTTTTATGATTGTCTATCGGTGTTGGAACGGTTATTATATATACGTTTGAATCTTTTATCTCTTCTAATTTATCTGTGAATTTTATTCCTCTTTTTATAGCTTCTTTAAGCTCTTCTTCGCTTAC
>NZ_JBMXVQ010000122.1:0-5136 GCF_053999135.1 Caminibacter sp. | reverse complement strand
ACTGTTTTTGCATGTTCGCTTAGTATTAGATATCTTTCGTATTTTGAAGGAATTAAATTATAAAGTTTTATTCCAAGAGATGCTCCGCTTGCACCGCTTACGCATATTAAAACTTTTTTCATTTTTTGCCTTTTTTTTGTTATTATTTTAAAAATAATACATTATTTTTATGTTGAAAGGAAGAATTTGAAAAAAAGATTTTTTTTAATGTTTTTACCGGTTTTACTTTTTTCTAAAAATTTGGGTGTAGAAGTTGGTTTTTCCCCGGATAGTTTTAATAAAAAATTTTTAGACGTTTTTTATGAAAAGGACACTCCCATAAAAAATCTTCCCACTTATACTACTTTGGCGCTTGGAGGGTGGAACGGGAAATACGGTTCGGGTTTTGCTGCAGTGGGAGAGGGGATAAAATTTGGAGATAAACTGTTTATAAAATGTGATATAAGTTTGTGTTATATTACACATACTACCCCTCATCTTTCTACTCATTATCAGTTTAAAGACAGAATAAGGGTGGGATATAATTTTAATGAAAATTATTCTTTATTATTTGGTTTTATTCATTTTTCAAACGGAGGTATAAAAAAACCAAACAGCGGTGAGAATTTTTTTGTTATGTGGTTTACGAAAAAGTTTTAAGTTTCACGGGACTGAGTAGATAATGTTAAAAAATTTTTTTTCATTCAATGCTGACACTATTTTTGTCGATTATTTTTGCTTTAAATATCTTTTTGTTCATTTCTATTGGTATAGTATCTCCTATGTTTCCGTCTTTTAAAGCTTTTGCTTTTGAATATATCTGAATATTGGATGATGATATTATGACCGAAACAGTGGAGTTTTTCAAAACGTCCGGGGAAATTTTTGTGTTTGATTTATTTATTACGGCATTTTTCCCTATTATTTTGGAAGCTATTAGATTTTTAGGGATTTGAGAGAGGGGAGGGGAATAAAAATATCTGAATTTAACCGTTTCTTTTTTTACGTTTACCCCCGGGATTATGGGTGAGTTTTGTTTTATTATCTTTAAAGCCTTATAAACGGGGATAGTGGCTTTTATTCTTATAAAATAATATTTTTTGTCTATAAGTATATTGCCTGAGGCTGATTTTGCACAAAGCAGTATTTTTATACTTTTATATGTTTTTGGAAAAGGTTTGTTTGATGTTATAGAAATAATGTTTATTTTAGGATAGGTTTTTTTGTAAAAATTTACAATTTCCTCTTTTACCGAAGCAAAAAGAAAAAGGGGTAAAATAAGAAATATCATTTTACTAGGGCATGGTCTAAAACTTCTTCGATTCTTTTTACAGGTACTATTTCAAGACCTTCTTTTACCTCTTCAGGAATGTCGTCAAGGTCTCTTTTAAAGTTTTTTTCCGGTATTAAAACTTTTTTAATTTTTGCTTTATAAGCGGCTATTAATTTTTCTTTTAAGCCTCCTATTGGCAAAACATCCCCGCTAAGGGTAATTTCTCCCGTCATTGCCACATCGGCTTTTACTTTTTTTTCACTGAAAATACTGGCTATTGCCGTTGCCATCGTAATTCCGGCACTCGGTCCGTCTTTTGGTATAGCGCCTTCCGGGACGTGTATATGAACGTTATATTTATAATAAACAGGCTCTTTTGAACGCTCTTTCGGTTTTATTTTTTTCGTATCGATAAGAACTTTAATAAGCGTAAAAGCTATATGAGCCGATTCTTTCATAACATCACCAAGCTGTCCTGTTAAAATTACCTGTCCTTTTCCTTTATATTTTACGGCTTCAACTTTTAGTACGTCTCCTCCAACCGGTGTCCATGCAAGACCGTTTACGACTCCTATTTTGTCTTTTTTATCAACAGTTTCAGATTCGTAAAGAGGTTTGTCCAGAAATTCTTTAAGGTTTTTAAGGGTTATTCTTATCTGTTTTTCACCTTCAAGTATTTTTATAGCGGCTTTTCTCATAATTTTTGCTATTACTCTTCTTAGGTTTCTAACTCCCGCTTCTTTTGTATATTTGTCTATTATTTCTTTTAATGCCGCATCGCTTATTTGTATTTCGCTTTTTTTAAGAGAATGTTTTTTCATTTCCTGAGGAATCAGGTATCTTTTTGCAATTTCGAACTTTTCCTGCGGCGTATAGCTGCCTACAAAAATCATCTCCATTCTGTCTCTAAGAGGTGCCGGAATGGTGCTTGGGTCGTTTGCCGTTGCTATAAATAACACTTTGCTTAAATCCAAATCAAAATTAAGATAAAGGTCTCTGAAATTTGTATTTTGTTCAGGGTCTAGGATTTCTAAAAGCACGGCAGTCGGGTCTCCCCTGTATCTTGAGATTTTGTCTATTTCGTCAAGGACCATAACGGGATTCATCTGCTTGGCGTTTATAATTCCCTGCGCTATGCGTCCAGGCATTGCTCCTATATAAGTTCTTCTGTGACCTCTGAGTTCATTTACGTCTTCAAGGCCTCCAAGAGCTATTCTGACCAGGTTTCTCTCAAGGGCTTTTGCTATCGAATTAGCTAAGCTTGTTTTACCAACCCCCGGAGGCCCCACAAAACATAAAGTAGCTCCGCTAAATTCTTCTCCTCTTTTTTTGGCAAGTTCTTTTGCGGCAAAATATTCAATTATTCTTTCTTTTGGTTTTTTAAGCCCGTAGTGGTCTTTATCAAGTCTTTCTTTAAGTTCGCTTATGTCGAAATCTTCTTTTGCATAGTTGCAAAAAGGAATTTCAAGGGCCCATTCTATATAGTTTTGAGCAGTTGTCGCCTCAGCGCTGTCAGGATGCATTCTTGAGAGGCGGTCAATCTGTTTTTTTATCTCTTTGTAAGCGTCTTCTTTCATACATGGTTTTAGTTTTTCAAGTTTTTCCCTGTACTCTTTTATCTCTTCTTCAAGTTCGTTTGTCATACCGAGTTCTTGTTGGATGAGTTTTAACTGCTGTTTTAGAAGATGCTCTCTGTTTGCCTCCTGGACCTGTTCCATAACTTTTCTTGAGAGCTCGTTTTTTATTTTTATAGATTCGATTTCTTCTAAAATAAAATGAATGAGTTTTATTACTCTCTCTTTTGTATCTATTTCTTTAAAAAGCTCATACCCTTTTTCGGCAGGAAGTTTGAGCGAGCTGGCAATAATATCTACAATTCTGTTGGCATCGCTGTTTGAGTCTATTATTTTTACGAAATCTTTAGGAAAAAAAGGATTAAGTTCGCTTAAGGCTATTATATGCTCTTTTAACGTTTCAAGCAGTGCTTTTATCTCTTTTTTTGAGGATTTTACGACTTCTACCTTGTCTACTATTGCCATAGTGGGGTTTTTATCCGTTATTTCTAAAATTTTTCCTCTCTCAAGCCCCTGAAAGAGAATCTTAACCCTGCCTTCGGGCAATGTTACTTTTCTTATAATGGTTCCTATCGTTCCGTAGGTTTCCGGTTCGTCTTTTATTGATATGAAAAGTAAAGAATGGTCGTTAATAGCTTTTTGAACGGCTATAATATCTTCTTTTTTTTCAAGAAAAATAGGAATAATCATAAAAGGATATATAAGCTCTTTTTCTACTAAAACAGGAATTTCAGCAGGAAGTTCGTTGTAGTTTTCAAGTGTCATGTTTCTCCTTACCAGTAAAATATTTTTTTATACCATGGAACTACAGGTTCTTTTGAGTTTTTAGGTATTGCGGTTTTATATTGTTTTGCAGCTTTTGGTTTGTCGAGTTTTTTATAAAGCTTATATATTTTATCATCAAGATATTTTTTTGTCAAGAGGGCTTTTGCATGTATGGTGTTTACTTCGTAAATATATTTTGAAGAAGAAAAGTTTTCTTTGAAATGTTCACATTCTTCAATAAGATTTAAAAGTTTTCCCTGGTCGGTATATGCGTTTTGATAATCAAAAAAATCGGCTTTGATTTTTTGGTATTCGCACCATGGAATTTCCTCAATGCCTGCAAATCTTTTTTCGTATTCGCCTATATAAAATTTGGCCAGTTTATACTCTTCGTTTTGCATATGGGCTAAAAAAAGGATTAAAAGGTCAGGTTTGATATAAATGGAAGAGGGATATTGAGCGTCAAGAGATAAAAACAGATTATCAGCGTCGTCAAGATTGTTATCCTGAACGGCCTTGTATATTTTTGAATGAATCGCGTTTGCCGTTAAATTAGATGCGTTTGTTAAGGATGACTTTTGAGAACATCCTATTATAAAAAGAAGTATAAAGCCCGCTAAAATTTTCTTAATCATTTAAATTCCTTAGCTCTTCCTCAACTTTTTGGAATTTTTCTTTTAGTTCGTTTAATTCTTTTTGATTTTTTTCCACCACTTCTTTCGGAGCGCGTTCTATAAAGTTTTTGTTTGAAAGTTTCTTTTCTAGTTTTTCTATTTCTTTATTTAATTTTTCTTTTTGTTTATTAAGCCTGCTTAAAAGAGGGGCGATGTCAATCTCTTCTTTGCTGACCATTGTTTCAAGATTGTCGCTTATGTCTCTGATGGCGTTTTCAATCGGTTTATTTACAAATTCAATCTCTTCGACTTTAGCCAGTTTTTTTATAAATTCCTTAGCCATTTCAGGCAGGTTTGCCAAAACGTAAGCTTTTTTGAAATTGCTTTGGGTTAAGGCTTTTATTCTTCTAAGACTTACAATCGCTTCGATTATCAAATCAAAATCGGCAGGTTTTTGTACTTCTTTTTCTTTTGGATACTCTTTTAGCATTATGGAGTTTTCTTCTATGTTTTTATTTTCGCTTAGTTCTTGATATAAAAATTCCGTAATAAACGGCATAAACGGATGCAGAAGTTTCATGCTCTCTTTAAATATCGCGCCAAGTTCAGGAATTGAATCTTTGCTGACTTTACTAAGCTCAATTCCCCAGTCGCAAAAATCCTGCCATAAATATCTGTAAAGTGTCATAGCGGCATCGTTAAATCTGTATTCGTCAAGCTCGCGTCTTACGTTTTTAACGGCTTCGTTGAATTTATAAAGCATCCATTTTCCAAGTTCGGTTTTAATTTCGGTTTCGTCTAAATCCTTAAAACTTTCCTGATGCATCGATAAAAATCTAGCAGCGTTGTAAAGTTTATTGGTAAAGTTTCTGCTTTCGATTATTTTTGCTTCGCTAAGCTTAATGTCTCTTCCCTGAACCGCAAGTATCGC
>NZ_JBMXVQ010000121.1:0-12327 GCF_053999135.1 Caminibacter sp. | reverse complement strand
AGGGAATTTACGCTTATAAATCCCGGAACCGAAGGCGGAGGCGGAGTTACTAAAATAGGTGACAACAATCTTTTGATGGGATATGTTCATGTAGCTCACGATGTAATTATAGGAAATAACTGTATTTTGGCAAACGCGGCGACACTTGCCGGTCATGTAGAACTTGAAGATTATGTGGTAATAGGAGGTATGACTCCTGTTCATCAGTTTGTTAAAATAGGTTCTCATGCAATGATAGGAGGAGCTAGTGCCGTAGCTCAGGATATTCCGCCTTTTACAATAGCAGAAGGTAACAGAGCAAAACTCAGGGGTCTTAATTTAACGGGTCTTAGAAGAAGATTTCAAAACAGAAGTGATATAGATGCTATAAAAAACGCTTATAAAGAGTTGTTTGAAAGAGGGAAACCTTTAAAAGAAACGGCTAAAGAGATATTTGAAACCACTGATAACGAATATGTTAAACATTTATGTAAATTTGTATTAAACTCAAAAAGGGGAATACCATATGATAGAAAAGTGTAGTTTTTGTGGAAGTGTAGAAACGGAAGAGAATCCTCTTTTAGCATCGCCTGACAATAAGGCTTTTATTTGTAAAAACTGTGTGATTCAGGCTTATGATATTATTATGGGAGCCGTTAAACAAAAGAAAAAGGAAAAAGGGGAGATTAAACTTCTGACTCCAAAAGAGATAAAAGCTCATCTTGATGAATATGTTATAGGACAAGAAAAAGCTAAAAAAATTATTTCGGTAGCTGTGTATAATCATTACAAAAGAATACTGTATGGAGATACCCAAGACGTTGAAATTCAAAAATCCAACATCCTTATGATAGGACCAACAGGAAGCGGTAAAACATTGATAGCAAGAACTCTTGCCAAGCTTCTTGACGTGCCTTTGGCTATTGCTGACGCTACATCTCTTACGGAAGCAGGGTATGTGGGAGAAGATGTTGAAAACGTTCTTTTAAAACTGATTCAGGCTGCTGACGGGGATATTAAAAGGGCTGAAAAAGGAATTGTTTTTATCGATGAGATTGACAAAATAGCAAGAAAAAGCGAAAATCCTTCAATAACAAGAGATGTCAGCGGAGAAGGTGTTCAACAGGCACTTCTTAAAATTATAGAAGGCTCTATTGTAAACGTACCGCCAGGAGGAGGAAGAAAACATCCTCATCAGGAATTTATTCAAATAGACACCACCAATATTCTTTTTATTTGCGGAGGTGCTTTTGAAGGTCTTGAAGAAATTATTCAACGAAGACTTGAAGGGGCTACTGTTGGATTTTTAGGTAAAACGAAAGAAAAACTATCAAAAGACGATATTTTCTCTTTAGTAGAACCGGAAGACCTAGTAAAATACGGACTTATTCCCGAACTTGTAGGAAGACTTCCTGTTATCGCCACTTTAAAAGAGCTTGATAAAGAGGATTTAATAAGAGTTTTAACCGAGCCTAAAGATGCTTTTATTAAGCAATATCAGGCTCTTTTTGCACTGGATGGGGTTGAGCTTGAATTTGAAAAAGAAGCCCTTGAAGCAATTGCTCAAAAAGCTATTAAAAGAGGTACGGGAGCCAGGGGTCTTAGGGCTATTTTAGAAGAGGCTATGGTTGATATTATGTTTAACCTTCCTGAATATAAAGGTTATAAGGTTATTATTACAAAAGATGTTATAGAAAATAAAGCAGAGCCTATTTTAATAAAAAAGGAAAATAATGTTAAGTAAGCTTCTTGGAATATTTAGTAACGATTTGGCAATTGACTTAGGAACGGCCAATACCCTTGTTAGCGTTAAAGGAAAGGGCATTGTAATAAACGAACCGAGCGTTGTCGCCATAAAAGAAGGAAAACATAAAAATAAGGTATTGGCTGTAGGAAAAGAAGCTAAGGATATGATAGGTAAAACTCCAAAAGATATAGTTGCCATTCGTCCTATGAAAAACGGTGTGATAGCTGATTTTAGCGTAACCGAGGAGATGATAAGATATTTTATAAGAAAAGTTCACAATAGAAAAACCCTGATACGCCCAAGAATTGTTATCTGTGTTCCTTATGGTTTAACTCAGGTAGAAAGAAAGGCCGTAAAAGAATCGGCTATGAGTGCGGGTGCTAGAGAAGTATATCTTATAGAAGAGCCTATGGCTGCGGCAATAGGTGCCGGGCTTCCTGTAAAAGACCCTCAGGGAAGCATGGTAATTGATATCGGAGGAGGTACTACGGAAATAGGGGTTATTTCTCTTGGCGGTCTTGTGGTTAGTAAATCTATAAGAGTTGCGGGAGATAAATTTGACCGTTCAATAGTTGATTATATAAACAAAAAATATAATCTTGTAATAGGGGAAAGAACGGCTGAAGAGATAAAAATAGAGATAGGAAGCGCTATTAAACTTGATAAAGAGCTTAAAATGCTGGTAAAAGGTAAAAATAGAATTTCGGGTCTTCTTGAAACTATTACAGTAACAAGCGAAGATGTAAGGGAAGCTTTAAAAGAACCGGTAAAAGAAATAGGGGAGGCTTTAAAAGATGTTTTGGAACAGACTCCTCCTGATTTGTCTGGTGATATCGTGGAAAACGGAATTGTTCTTACAGGCGGGGGAGCTCTTTTAAGAGGTCTTGATAAATATTTGAGCGAACTTGTTTCTCTTCCGGTTTATATAGCAGAAGAACCTCTTTTAGCAGTTGCTAAAGGAACTGGAAAAGCATTGGAACAAATAGAACTTTTAGCAAGTGTTGATGAATAGAATCTATTTTCTTCTTTTTGCTTTTTTGCTTCTTTTTATTTTTCAAATATCTTATGTAAAATCGCTTTTTTTAAATATGGCTCTTCCTTTGGAAGAGAAATTTGTCAATATAAAAAGTGACATAATCAAAAGAATAGAGTTTTGTAAAGAAGGATACAAAAAATTAAAAGAGCTGGAAAAACTGAATATTTATTTAAATACGGAAATCGCCAATTTAAAAATCAAATGTATGGAGTGTGAAAGATTAAAATATTTTAAAGAGCTTAATATTCCAAACTTAAGATTTGTTAAAGTGGTTTCATATGCGGCTTTACCTGATTTTACGCAAATTTATATAGATTATAATAAACCGATAATAACTCCTAAGGGTTTGGTTTACAATAATTTTGCAGCGGGTATAGCTGTGAAAAACGTTAAAAATTACTCTCTTGCATATCTTAATCAAAACCCAAAAACCAGGTATTCCGTTTTGGTGGGGAAAAATCAAATTCCGGGAATTTTTTTCGGAGGAAAAGGTATAGTAAAATATCTTAAAAAATTTGTTAAAATAAAAAAAGGGGATATCGTAATTACAAGCGGTCTTGACGGAGTGTTTTATAAGGGGGCTTTTGTGGGAAAAGTTGAAAAAATAATTCAGACAAAACTTTATCAGGAAGCTGAAATAAAACTTTTTTATAATAATTTGGCACCTGATTATTTTTATATCGTTGAAAAAAACGGTACAATAAAACAACAAAACTTTTAAGGAGAGGATATGGAACTTCAGAATATAGAAAATACGCTAAAAAAAATGGGAATGGTTCTTGAAAAAGTCGTTACTAAAGTGGATGAGCTTGATAAAAGGGTTGCAAAGCTTGAGGAAAAATTGGGAGAAGGCGAAAAAAAGTTCAGTTCTCAAGATCTAAAGACCCAGACAGCGGCTCAACCTCAACAGAGTTCAACTTCAGGGATTTCATCAGGTGGCTTTGGAAGTAGTTTTTTAGGTTCTTTAGCCGGAGCAATGGCCGGAATGGGACTTTATAACCTGCTTTTTAACCATTCGGTTACGCCTATGGAGTTTGGAAAAGAAATGGGACTTAGCGAAGATGAAATTCAACATGTTTTAGATGAGGAGCTTGATGAGATAGAAAGTAAGCTTGACGAAATAGATTCAAAACTTGAAGAGCTTGATTCTAAAATAGATGAGGTAGGCGACAGTGATGTTATGAATACCGATTATTTTGAAAGTTATGAAGAGGAAGATACGGTTGATGACGATTTTGGAGGAGGGTTTGACGACTTCGGGGGATTTGACGAAGTTTAATAAATTTTAAACTCTTCTATTTCCCCTTTTAAGTCTCCTATTTTCAAGACGTTTTTTACTTTTCCTTTTATGGTAACCCAATATTTGGGGTCTATTGAGAGATATACTATTCCTTTATCCCCGACAAATACTTTGTTATAAAGATTTCCTTTTAGGCATATGTGCTTTTTTTCGCATTGACCTAAAATATTTACGTCTATTTTTCCGTCTTTTTTTCTTCCTCCTAGAGCATAAAAGGTATATTGTTTTTGTTTATGGTTTGTGTATTTGGGCAGATTAAAATATAAGGAAAGTACGTCATCTTTTACATAATAAGGATATGTCTCGTTACTTTCAAGTTTTCCGTTAAAATATTTTATTTTGTATATTTTTTTGTTTTTATGGTTGAAAATAAAAACTTTTTTATAAATTTTATTTCCTTTTTTTCTTATGCTTATGTATTTTTTTGGAACAAGTATGCCTTTTTTTACTTCTCCCGTACTTATATAAGTTTGAATCATGTGTTTTGAAAGAGCTGCTGCTAGACCTTTTGCGGTAACTACTGTTTTTATCCTGTAAGATGTTTCGTTTTTTTCGAAAATACCTTTTGCTTTTGCTATAGTGCCTAAAAGGCCGTATTTTGCTTTATATGTGGCTTCCATTTTAAAAGCAAATGTCAAATTTATTAAAAATAATAGTAAAATTATTCTCATAAAACGCCTTTTTAATAATTATACCAAAGGAAGAAAATGAAAATAGTATTTTTAGATGCTTTAACGCTTGGCAATGTAGATTTTGAAAGATTTAAGCGTTTTGGAGATGTTGAAATATATCAAACAACTTCTAAAGACCAGACCTTAAGTAGGGTAAAAGACGCCGATATTATTGTTACAAATAAAGTGGTTATTGACAAAAATATAATGGATAATGCAAAAAAGCTAAAATTTATTCAGATTGCGGCAACTGGTATGAATAATGTTGATTTGGAGTGTGCAGCTACAAAAGGCATTTTAGTTAAAAACGTTGCCGGGTATTCTACCAATTCGGTAGTCCAACAAACATTTGCTTTGGTGCTTGGACTTTTAAACAGAGTTAGGTATTTTGATGAATATACGAGAAGCAAATATCCAAAAAGTGAAATTTTTACTCATATAGTGGATTGGTTTGAAATATCCGGTAAAAGATGGGGGATAATAGGTCTTGGTACTATAGGAAAAGAAGTTGCAAAAGTGGCGGAGGCTTTTGGTGCGGAAGTGATTTATTATTCTACCAGCGGTAAAAACGATAATCCAAAATATAACAGGGTGAGTTTGGAAGAACTTTTAAAAACAAGCGATATTATATCCATTCATGCCCCTTTAAATAAAAATACTAAAAACTTAATAGGATTTAACGAACTTATGAAAATGAAAGAGGGAGCAATTATAGTTAATCTTGGAAGAGGGGGAATTATTAATGAAAGTGACTTAGCAACAGTTTTGGAAAATAAAAATATTTTAGTCGGTCTTGATGTATTTGAAAAAGAACCTTTGGAAGAAAATAATCCTTTATTAAAATTTAAAGATAAAACTCTTTTAAGTCCTCATATAGCATGGACAAGTATAGAGGCTCGTAAAAAACTTATGGATGGAATATATGAAAATATTAAAAGTTTTGTAGAAAATTAGTTGTCGTATTTTTCCCAATTATTTGATTTTATAATTGTTTTTAATAGTTTTGTATATTCTTCTTTTTTTTGAGAATAGTTATGAAGGGTTTGAGCGGCTTTTGTTCCTCTAAACGGTTTTCCTTCTTTTTTTATTTTGTATCTGAGTTCTCTGAATTCTTTATATGCCGGATTTCTGTTAAGGTTTCTCATATATGCCGCAATGGAATCTTCAAGGGAAGGAAAAACTTTCAGGGAGTAATCGATATTAATATGCTCATAAGAACTTTTAGGTTTTAGTCCTTTGTTGGAGTATTCCCAGTGACCGAAGAGGTTATTTGCTTCTTTTACAAACCTGCTTTTTCCCCATCCGCTCTCGATTGCTGCCTGAGCTAATGCTAAAGAAGGAGGAATGGTATCTATTTTTTTTAAAAATGCTTCTTTATCCGTTATATTTTTTATTTTATAAGTTTTTGCTATTTTTGCAAGAAATTCTATTTTTTTAGGGTCTAACAAAAAATATGGGTCGTTAAAAATTTTTATGATTTTTTTTCTTAAAGATTTTATTTTTCTGTTTTCTTCCTGTATTAAAGGAAGCATAATTTCAACGAAGGCTTTTTTTTGTTTGGAAGTTTCTTTTATATTGTAATACCATGAGGGAAAAGCTCCGTAAAGATTTAAAGCCAGTAAAAATCCGATAAGTTTTTTCATACCATTCCTTAAAAAAGAGTTGGCTCCAAGGCTTTTAATCTGTAACTTTTTCTATGAATTTCACAATAACCGAATTTTTTGATAAGTTCTATATGCTCTTTTGTAATATATCCTTTATGTTTTTTAAAATTATATTGAGGGTATATTTTATCAGCTTTTTTCATAAATCTGTCTCTGCTGACTTTTGCCAAAATACTCGCAGCGCTTATTTCTTTTATTTTAGAATCTCCTTTTATTACTGTTTCTATTCCATCTACTCCAAAACTTGAATTTCCGTCAAAGAGGTATTTGTCCGCTTTTAAAGTGTTTTTTATTTCTTTTAATGCATAATTTATGGCAAATGAGAGACCTTTTTTATCAATTGTTTTGTTATCCACAAATACTATATGGTATTTGCAGGTTTGTTTAATGATTTCAAAAAGCTTCTCCCTTTTTTTCTCACTGAGCCTTTTTGAGTCATCAAGCATATTTAAATAATTTTCAATTTTCAATTCTCCATTCTCAATTTGAAATATGCATCCCGCTACTACTAAGGGACCGGCTATAGGACCTCTTCCGGCTTCATCTATTCCGCAAATCTCCATCTCCAAAATGGTATCACCTCCACTTCAAAATTTTTATTTTCTATTTCAAATTCATTTGATATTGTTATGATGTCCACTTTTTTTACATTTGTTACTTTTTTTAGTTTCTCCTTAGCCACTTCTTCATCCGCAAAAGGTAAAACCAGTATTCCCCTTTCTTCTTCAGGCAGATAAAAAGTGAGGGTATCTTTATAATAAACTTCTTTTTTATTTAATTCTAAGAATATGATATTTTCAAATGTATATTGAATATTTTTTCTGTTTGTTAAAATATTTTTAAAAGCAAAATTATACGAATAAAATTTTTTTGGCGATTTTGGTGATTCGAATTTATTTACTTCATATATGATTCTATTTTCCAAAAGTTCGTTTGTTATTTTATAAAAGTTGTCTTTGCTTAATTTCATCTCTTTTTTCAGTATTTGATAGATTTGATAAAGAGTAAATTTTTCTCCTATATGTGAAAAAAAGAAAGCAAGTATTTTTTTGTTAAAAGGCAAAAGCTCAAATGTTTCTTTTAAATATTCGTCTCTGTAATATTCTTCGGTAAAAATTCTCGGAAAATTACCAAGACGTAAAAACTTGTCAAAACACTGGTTTATATTTGTTGTATTTTCAAATGAGAAAAATTCTTCAAAATCCAAGCCTTTTAGTTCTATTTTATGAAAACCTTCTATTTCTATATTTTTTTGGGATATTATAAAAGTTGTTATTGGAGGAATAGGTACCGAAAAATCAAAATTATCATATATTACTAAATCTATTTCTTCAAAATCAAAATTTTTTTCTCTGTAATCTTCAAAATCTATATATTTATATTTTCCTTTAAAATTTTTTAAAAAATTAAAGACTAAAAAAGTTTTACCTACTCTTTTAGGACCTGTAATAAGAGTGTTTTTTAATTCTAGTTTGGCTTTTCTTTCAAAAATTTTTTTTGGTATGGTCAATCATATCCTTTTGATTTTGCTTTAAAGTATTATAACATAACCAAAAATCCAAGCAAGGCAATTATACTTTCATATAAAAACAGATTTTCTCCGTATAACCATCCTGAGACTATACTTCCAAGAAATGCCGCAAGCCCGTAACCTATACCCGCATAAAACTGCTGGGCTAAAGTTTTATTTTCATATTTTTGGGAAAGATATAAAAGTGCCGAAGTATGAAATATGGCAAAAGAAAAAGCATGAATTATTTGAGAAAGAGCTGTCAAAAAAAGGTTTCCGGCAAACATATATACCATAAACCATCTTAGAGATGTTAAAAGAATAGATATTTTAATCCATTTAATCGGTTTTAATTTTTTTAAGAATTTATGTCCTATAATAAACACTAAAATTTCGGCAGTTACGCCTATAGCCCAAAGCCAGCCTATATATTCTTTTGAAATTCCATGCTGAAGGTTATAAATTGTGAAAAAATTATAAAATCCTCCAAAACTTATCTGAATTAATACAACTCCCGCCCAGAATTTCCATTCTTTGAGTAAATTAATTGGTTTATAATTTTTTTTAATTGTTTTGTTTTCTAAAAAAGTAAAAGCCGTTAAGTTTGTTAAAATCATAAGAATAATAAAAAGCCATATTAGATTTCCGTTTATATAGGAAAAAACTATTCCAAAAAGCATAAATCCGATACTTCCGAATACTCTAGAGAGTCCGTATTTTTCCTGTAATTTTTCTATAGCTATAGCCTCTATATAGGGAAATACCACGGCAAATGAAGCTCCTATAATAAAAAAAGAGAATAAAATTAGATAAAAATTATTGCTTAGAAGTAAAAAAGAAGCAAAAGATGATAAAAAAAGAGCAGAAATATAATCTTTTTTGGTAAGAGGTTTTTTGAGATATATAAAAGGTACTAAAAATCTAGCAATAGGCATCATAGCAAATATAATGCCTATTTTATAAGGTTCAAATCCCACTTCTTTAAAATATTTGGGCAAAAAAATAACATAATTTCCTATTAATGTAAAAAAAAGAAAATAATATAAACTAAGTATTATAAAAAATCTGTTTTTTAAAATTGTTACGTCTATTTTTTAATTTCCTCTGCTTCCTGGTTTAATCGGAGCGCATGCTCCCATTTTGCATAAAGGACAGTTTTCTGGCTCATAAGCTTCAAACTCAAAATCTTCAAGAGCAAAAAAAGGTTTGTCATTTGGAAGTTTACATTCCGGTTTTCTTTCGTTTTTACCGTTTACCCTTTTGCAGATTCCTCTGTTGGCTATTGCGGCAAACCCTACTACCTCACCGCCTCTTTTTTCAATTTCCCTTGCGGCTTCCATGGCGCTGCCGCCTGTTGTAATAATATCTTCACAAATCAGTACCTTTTCACCTTCTTTTACTTCAAAACCTCTTCTTAAAGTCATGTCCCCATTTACTCTTTCAGTAAAAATAAATCTGACCCCAAGAGCACGGGCTAGTTCGTATCCTGCAAGAAGACCTCCGATTGCGGGAGAGCATACGGTATCCACTTTTAATCCCGCTTCAATAATCTGTTTTGCAAGTTCGCGGGCCAGTTTTTCCGCAACCTCAGGATATTCAAGTACTCTTGCACTTTGTAAATAATATTCGCTGTGTTTTCCGCTGCTTAGTAAAAAATGACCCTTTAAAAGGGCTCCGTGTTTTTCATATATTTCTTTTACATTTTCCATTTTTCATTTTCCATTGTTTAATTTTTAGACTTTCATAACGTCGTCTATTTTTTTATTTACTATTTCGTCAACTTTTGCCACATAACTGTCGGTAATTTCCTGGACTTTATCAAGTCCTCTTTTTTGGTCGTCTTCTGTGATTTCTTTGTTTTTGAACATTTTTTTTATTTCGTCGTTTGCTTCTCTTCTTATGTTTCTTATTGCTATTTTTGCTTTTTCCCCGAATTCTTTTGCTTTTTTAGCCTGTTTTTTTCTCTCTTCTTCCGTCATAGGAGGAAAGTATAGTTTTATTGTATCTCCGTCGTTGTTAGGATTTGCTCCGACGTTTGCTTCTTGAATAGCTCTTTCTATATCGTTAATAATTCCTTTATCCCATGGACTTACCACGATTGTCGTAGCATCTACGGCGTTAATGTTTGCCACCTGATTTAGAGGTGTCGGTGCTCCGTAATATTCAACTTTTACTCCGTCAAGAACATGAATTGATACTCTACCGGTTCTTAATGTATTTAGGTCTTTTTTAAGTACTTCTATACTTTTTTCCATATGTTCCTTGGCAAACTCAAATACTTCTTCCATTTTATTCCTCCTTTAAGATTAATTGTGAAATTATTTTATAATTATAGCTTATAATAACTCTGTTTCTGTATTTTTTTAAAGTAAACTCCGGATGTAAAACAAATTTATTGTTTATAACTTTAACTCGTTTCCATCCGAATTTTGTCATGTAAATATCTACAAAAGGAACGTTGTCTATTACTTCTCCTGAGATTTCCAATATTTTATTTTTATCTCTTTTGATTTGTAATGTTTTTAAATGAAGTCTTTTTAGTTTTAGTTTTTTTGCTATGTTTACTTTTCCGGTTAGAGCAATTCTGTCTATATTGTCAAGCGGTGTTGTTAAATCAATGGCGCCCGGGTCTTGATTGACTATATAAGGGAAGAATTTTTTTATAATTTTTTTTACTCTTTTATCGTATTCACCGTATGGGTAACTGTATATGTTAGGGACGTAACCTATGTATTTTTCAAATGCTTTTATAGCTTTTTGGGTATCTTTTTTAATTTCTTCGTTTGAAAGTTTTGCAAGGTGAGGGTGAGCCCAGCTGTGAACTCCCAACTCTCCGTATTTTGAAGCTTCTTTAACCTGTTTCCAGCTCATAAAATCCCCCCATTTTTGGGTGGTGGCTTGTGTATAGACAAAAAGGGTAAAAGGATAACCGTATTTTTTGAAAAGTGGCAGACCGTTTTTATAAAAACTTTTATAACTGTCGTCTACGGTAAATACCACGATTTTATCAATAGGTTTTTGATTTTTTATCATATTTATTAGATTTGATAGTTTTACCACTCGATAATTGTGAGATTTTAAATAATCAAAATATTTTTTAAGTTCTTTTGAAGAAGTGTTGGTATATGGGTATCTGTTATCGTCTATTCTGTGAAGAACGAAAATGTGCGCTTCGGCAAGCAGCAAAATCGGAAAAAGGAAAAAAAACAGTTTTTTCATTTAACCGGTGCTTGAGGTACGCTTGGGGTTGGAATTTTCTTTTCTATTTTTTTTACGTTTACTTCGTCAAGAGCCGATGTATTTGCTTTTTTATTGTATAAATAAACCAAAGTTAGGGTGTTTAAAACGAATAAAAGTCCTAAAAACATAGTGGCTTTTGTAAGAAAATTCATAGGCCCGCCAGCTCCGAATACCGAGTTGTTTGAACTGCTGTATGCTCCAAGTCCCATTGATTCCGAACGTTGAAGAAGAACCAATATGGTAATGGCTATTACCAAAATAATTTGAACAGTCATTAATACGCTTGTCATTTTTTATGCCTTTTTTAGATAGAATTATAACATATAATAAAAATTCGGTTTTAAAAGGTGAAATGTTGAAAAGTTTTGATAAATTTGCTCATACGTACCAAAAATATAACGTTATTCAAAAAAAAATTATAAAAAAATATCTGCCTTTTCTAAAAAAAAGAGTTGTGGATTTGGGATGCGGGAGCGAGGGGCTCTGCAAATATAAAAATTTTGATTTTTATTTGGGTATCGATTCCAGCCCGTCTATGTTAAAAAAAAATCCATGTAATACTAGACTTTTAGATTTTAATACCAAAAACTGCTTTGATGAAATAAAAAAATATGATTTTGAGCAAATCGTTTCTTTTTCGGCTCTTCAGTGGGCTAAAGATTTAAATTTTGTTTTTGAAAATATAAGGGATTTAAAAAAAGAGTTTCTTTTAGCTGTATTTACATCTTATACTTTTCATACGCTTCATAATTTTTTAGAAGTTTCGTCACCTATTCCATCAAAAGAAAAAATCTTAAAAAGTGCTGAAATTTTAAATCCTAAAATAGAAATTCTAAGATATGAAATGTATTTTAAATCACCAAAAGAGATGCTGGAATATATAAAATTTTCTGGTGTAAAAGGAGAAACCAGAGCAAATCCTGCAAGAATAAAAAAATTTTTAAAAGAATTTCCCGTTAATTTTCTTGAGTTTGAGATTATAGTTTTAAAGTCATAAAGTTTAAGCACACCTGTTATTGTTGGAGACAGATTTTTCAGTGTTTTTCTTAGATACCGAGATTACGAGGTTTTGAAGATATATGATGGTGGAGACAACGGGACTCGAACCCGTGACCCCCACGCTGCCAGCGTGGTGCTCTACCAGCTGAGCTATGTCCCCTTGATTGTAGATAAAATTTCT
>NZ_JBMXVQ010000120.1:0-2205 GCF_053999135.1 Caminibacter sp. | reverse complement strand
AAAAAAAGGCGACCGAAGTGTCGTAATTCCCTTCAAAAACGGAAATAGTGCAACGCGAAAGAAACGGAATTAATCCCAAGACGAAAGAAAAGTCGTAATTCCCTTCAAAAACGGAAATAGTGCAACAGCCATTTTAAAAAGCCTATTTTTATAAGGATGAAACTTGATAATGGTATTATTAAGTTTTTTGTAATTGGCGTTGCAACAACAAAAAAGCTCTGTACGAGAAAAGTATCATATTTCATTGTAAAAGAACAGTTTTTGACAGACTTTTTGACAAGTGCAAGATTGCTTAAATTTTTATAATCCCCAATATAACAAGATTTTATTCTATGTCAAGTATTTATGATGCAAAAAACAAGCTATACATAAAAAATTATTTATAGATAAAAACTATCCCTAATATTTCATAATGATTTCTATAATTTCGTTATTCGGCGTTTAGTAAGAGTTTTTTTCTGACGTTGTGGGATACGAAAATCGTCGGTATTTACTGCAACATACATACCTTTACCAAAATATTTTTTATCCATAAATCTGTCGATAAGTTCGGAAATCGTAGCCCAAGATGTTCCAAATATTGCAAGAAGAGTGTTTGGTATATATAAATTTCTTTTTCAAATTATAGCAATTTTTCTTTGTTGGACAAATAAAATTATGAATTTTAATAAAAAATTAAAATCAAATGTCAGAAAATTTTAATGTTTTCGTTTATAAAAAGTGGAGGTGAAAAAAATGAGAGGTTTGTTGTTTGTGGCTACGCCCGGTAGCGTTGTTTCAAGGAAAGACAATAACGTCGTAATAACAAACGAAAACGGCACCCATAAGATACCGATAGGCGCCATAGAGCATATATTTTTGTTCGGCGGCGTTCATATCACAACTCCAGCAATAAGATTCGCTACTACGAAGGGTAAATTTATATTTATGCTAAACCAGTTCGGTAAGACGGTCAGCGTTTCTATGCCCGAGCCGATAACGAGCGATTATAGGATTAGGCTTTCTCAATATGAATTGTTGAATAATAAAAGCAAAAAACTAAATATCATAAAAATGCTTTTGAAGATAAAGGCAAAGAATGTTGGTTATATTTTAGGGCTTAACGAATCGAAATACAACAGAAGCCTATACATAAAAAGCCTTATAAATAATATAAAGTTCGACACTCTTCAAGAGGCTTTGGGTATAGACGGCAATTTAAATTCCGCTATGTTTGATTTTTTTAGGGATAATATGTTGCCCAAAGGATTTGATTTTGAGGTAAGACAATATCATCCGCCAAAGGACCCTGTCAATACGCTTTTGTCTTTAACTTATAGCGTTTATTACTCGATTTTGATACCTATGGCAATATCTGAAGGGTTTGACCCGTATCTTGGATTTTTTCACATAAAGCGTGGTAGGCATGCGGCGTTTTGTTCGGATGTGATAGAGGTTTCCCGCCCGTGGCTTACATTTTTTGCGTTTCAACTTTTGCAGGACGGATTTTTTCATCCGATGGATTTTTCTGTAAACGATAACGGCTGTTTTATGAAGAAAAAGGCATTAAGGGCTTACATAAAAATTTTTAGCGAAAGGATTATTCATAAAGAAGACTCGTTTCTGGATTATAGTTTTCAATTTTTGAGAAAACTGAAGGAGATAATATCCAAATGAAGTTTTTAATCACCTACGATATTAGAAACCGTAAAAGATGGTATAGGGTGTTTAAAATATTGAAGGAAAAGGGTTTAAACGTTCAACTTTCGTGCTTTGAAGTAGACATAAACGAAAAAGAGATGGAAGATTTGCTGTTTGAGATACAAAAGATTATCGATTGGCAAGAAGATAGCGTTTATTGTTTTCCCATAAGTAAATACGCGGTTGGTATGACGACCAAATTGGGTAAAAACGAAGATATAAACGAAAGTGTGGTTTTATGAGCAGGATTGAGAAGTTTATCGTTATATACGATATAGAAAACACAAAAATAAGAACGAGATTGTCGAGATTGCTTTTTGAATACGGCATAAGGACACAATTTTCGGTATTTGAAGTTGAAGTAAAAAATAGGGAATTTAACAGGTTTATCAAAATGCTTGAGAAAAAATTAAAAAACGATAAGGATAAAATATATGTATATCCGTTAGATAAAAAAAGTGTTAAAAATATTAAAAGAGCGGGTAATCTTGAAAATTCAATAATAAATGATTTTTTTATTTGACA
>NZ_JBMXVQ010000119.1:0-5609 GCF_053999135.1 Caminibacter sp. | reverse complement strand
CCTATGGATTTTTATGAAGAACATATAAGATTTCTCAGCTCTCCTCTTGGATATCCTCATATAAGAACCGGTAAATTTGAGATAGATTATATAAATTATTTGATATAATTAGTTAAAAAGGAGTCAGAAATGATTAAACTTGAGGAATTTATTAAACTTGGAATCGGAAGTGCGTTATTGGCAAAAGAAAAACTTGAGGAATTTGTTGAAGAGGCAAAAAAAAGAGGAGAATTAACAGAAAGTGAAGCTCAAAAACTTTTAGATGAATTAAAAAAAGAGAGTGAAGAAAAAGTTAAAGAACTTAAAAAAATGATAGAAGAGGAAGTTAGACGTCAATTAAATGAACTTGGACTTGCTACAAAAGAAGATGTGGCTGAGCTTAAAAAAGATATAGAAGAATTAAAAAGGTTATTAGAGTCTAAAGCTGATGATAAAAAATAGCTTATATGAACTAAAAAGAACAAAAGAGATAATTTTAGTTTTAGCAAAGTACGGGTTTGGAGATGTTATAGAATCTTTAGGTATACCTGTACCTTTTAAGAACTCTCCTAAACTTTCTAGAAGTGAAAGAATCAGAAAAGCTATTGAAGAACTTGGCCCTACTTTTATAAAACTTGCTCAGGTCTTATCTTTAAGACCTGACCTTATTCCTCTTGAACTTACAAAAGAGTTTGAAAAACTTCAGGATAAAGTTGAGCCTCTCTCTTTTGATAGGATGAAAATTGTTTTGGAAGAGGAACTTGAAAAGCCTTATACTGAAATTTTTGAAAAAAATTTTGAGTTGCTTGCAAGTGCGTCAATGGGGCAGGTTTATAAAGCAAAACTTAAAAGCGGAGAGATTGTAGCGGTAAAAATATTAAAACCGGGAATTGAAGAAAAAATTTTTGCGGATATTGCAATTCTTCAAAGACTTGCAAAACTTCTTAGAGAAAAATTTTTGGTATATGGAATTGATTTGGTAAAAATTGTGGAAGAATTTGCAAAGTCGATAAAAAAAGAGCTCGATTTTAATCTTGAGGCTTTAAATTTAAAAAGATTTAGGGCAAATTTTAAAAATAATCCTAATATCAAAGTCCCTAAACTTTATGAAAAATATTCGACCAGACGTGTTTTAACAATGGAGTATATAAAAGGGATAAAAATATCCGATATTGAAAATTTAAAAGCAAACGGATATGATTTAAAAGAAATTACGAAAAAAAGTTTTAATCTTTTATGTGAGCAGATTTTTATACACCGCTTTTTTCACGCAGACCCGCATCCTGGTAATTTGATGGTAAGCGATGGAAAGATTGTTTTTCTCGACTTTGGAATAATGGGACGTCTTAGCGAAGAAGATACTAAAAATATAGTGGAAATGGTGTATTATATTACAAAAGGCGAAGAAGAAAAAGCCGCACTTTATATATTAAAGCTTTCAAAAGTAGAAACTGAAATTGACGTAAGCTCATTTAAAAAAGAGATGGCAGATATTATTGCTACTTATATTAATGCTTCCCTTAAAAATGTTGAATTAAAAAGTCTTATTAATGATGTTTTACGGGTAATGAACAGATATAAAATTTATTTTAAAGAAGACAATTATCTTTTGGCAAAAGCTTTGGTTACATTAGAAGGAGTCAGTAAAAGGCTCTATCCTGATTTTAACGGGGTTGAGGAAATCAGGCCTTTTATAATAAAACTGTATAAAGAGATGATATCGCCTTTTAGTCTTTTAAAAAGATCTTATGAATTTAATAAATCGGTTATGGAACTGATTTCGAATGCTCCAACGGATATTAATGAAATTATTAATAAAATAAAAACCGGCAAACTTAAAATAGAATTTGAACACGTTGGACTTGAAGAGTTTGAAGATGCCATTAAGGGTTCTTTTAACAGGCTTTCCACTTCGATAATTATAGCTTCTTTGCTTGTGGGAAGTTCTTTGCTGCTTTCTTCTGAAGTTCCCCCTTTATTTAAAGGAGTTTCTATTTTCGGGATAGTGGGATTTTTATTTGCCACAATGCTTGGTATTTTATTAATTTTTACTGTATTAAAGGAAAAATGATGAAAATTTTTAAAAGTCTGAAAAAAAGAGTTTCTTATTTTGGAGTAATCGCTGATGAATTGATTATTGTGGATGAAGTTAACAGAGTTATTAAATTTGACTCTTCTCTTAATTTAAAAGGCGGAGTCAGACTTAAATTGCCTCCGAATAAACCTAATGAAAAAGGCGTAAAAATAAGCAAAGACGGTACTTATTTGATTGTAACGGTTAATAATTTAATTACTCTTTGGGATTTAAAGCGCAAAAAAATGATAAAAAATTTTAAAGAAGAAAAAGAAGTTTTATGTATAGGGTTTGATAATGAAAACAATTATTTCGCAAGCGGGGATATAGCAGGTAAGATTTTTTTATATAATTTAAACATTAAGAAAAAAGTGGCTCAGGTTGCAAGACATAAAGATTTTGTAAACGATTTGGCTATAAGCGATGATTTGAGCGAGATTGTAGCAGGTTGTTTTGATAAATGCGTTTTATTTGCGAATTTGACGAGTTTTAATAAAAAAGAGAGATATCTGCATATAAAGCCCGTTAAAAAAGTGGAAAATAAGTCTTACGTTGTGAGTGCTGATGAAATAAGCGATATAGTAAAATGGGATTTGATTAAAATAGATAAAAAAGACAGGGTGGATTTTTACAGGGAATTTAGGGACTTTTGGATAGATAGCGATATTTTGCTTATTTTGGGGGCTAATAAGATTATGCTTTATTCTCTTGAAAGAGAGGTTATTTTAAACGATAAGTTTGAAGAGTTTGCCAACGGGGATAAAATAGCGGTTGTAGGAAAATATATGGTAGTTTCTGATATGAATGGAGTGTTATATTACAGGGACTTATTTGAAGAAGAAAAAGATTTGCTTGACGCTATTTTAAGGGAAGATTTTAAAAAAGCATATGAGTTGATTGATGCCAATCCTTTTTTAAGAAGGTCTCAGGGATTTGAAAGACTTGAGAAAATGGTTGAACTTTTTATAAAAAGGGCGAAATCCCTTTTTGAAACAGACCCTGCAGAAGCCGTAAAAATGCTTGATAAACTTATAGAAGTACCTCATTTAAGAAGCAAAATAAAAGAAATTATTTCTCATTATTCAAATTTAATTAAATTTAAAAACGCTGTAAAATCAGGTAATTACGCTCTGGCTTACACTATTGCCAATCAGTATCCTCTTTTAAAAGAAATGAAATATTATCAGCTTTTAGAAAAAAAGTGGCAGATTACTTTTAATAAAGCATTTAAATTGATAGAAGAGGGAAGAATATCGGAAGCAAAAGAGCTTTTAGAACCTTTTATGGCCGTTACTGAGAAACTTCCTTTAATAGAGCTTCTTTTAAGAGAAGCCAATATTATAAAACTTATGAGAGAAAAACTGGCAAAAAGAGATTTTAAAGGATTTTTTGATTTGGTCAAAGCTCATCCGGAACTTAAAAATACGGCTGAATATCAAAATGTTATAAATTATGCTAATAAACTGTATCAAAAAGCTCTGGAATTTTTAGAAAAGGAAGAGTTTGATAAAGCTAAAAAAGCGGCTTTGATTTTGCAGGATTTTCCTGATTTTAAAGACAAGGCTCAAAAAATTTTGGAAAAAATAGAGATAATTTTAAAGTTTTTAGGATATATGGCCAATAAAGAATATGAAAAAGCTCTTGAACTGGTTGAGCTTTATCCTTTTTTGAAAAACCTTAGAAGTTATAAAGATTTTATTAAGAAAAGAAACGAAAAAATCTTAAAAGCCGAAGAACTTGCAAACAGCGGTAAGGTAAACGAGGCTATAGAACTTTTAAAAGATTACCGGGATAAATTTCATTTAAAAAGAATAGAAGAGATAGCCAACAGGTTTTAAGGAGAAGATATGAGAGTTTTAATTACGGGGATAAGCAGAGGAATAGGATACGGGCTTGTTAAACACTATCTTGAAGAAGACGCCGAGGTTTACGGCCTTGGAAGAAGCAATCCGTTTGGTGATTTGGTTAAGTTTTATAAAGTGGATATGGGGGCGTTTGAAAAGCTTCCAAGGGCTTTAGATTATTTGGAAATTGACGGAGAATTGGATTTGGCAATATTAAACGCCGGAATACTTGGTGAGATAAAACTTATGAAAGAATGGAGTGTTAAAGAGCTTCAAAATATTTTTGATATAAACGTCTGGGCAAATAAAGTATTAATAGACGAACTTGCTCCTATTAGTAAAAAAATTGTTGTTATGAGCAGCGGTGCTGCGGTAAACGGAAATCCGGGATGGGGAGGATATGCTTTAAGTAAATGTGCCGTAAATATGATGGTTAGTATTTATGCCAAAGAGATAGATTCAAAAATTTATGCGCTGGCTCCCGGGGTTATTGATACAGATATGGTTGCAAAAGTTATAAGCGCTGACCATGGTAAGTTTCCAAGCCTTGATAGGGTAGAAAGCGGCAGGGTTTCATTGGAAGAGGGAGTTTATAGGATAGTTAGGGTGCTTGAAAAACTTGATGAATTTGAAAGCGGCAGTTTTATAGACGTAAGGTTAGTTTAATTCCTGGTACTGACCAATCCCTTTTTTCTTTTGTTGATATAATTCCACTTATTTTTGTGTAGGAGTGTCTATGAAACATATTGCGCTTTTAAATCTTCTTTGCAGTCCCAGAAAACTTCTTGATGAAGCTTATAAAAACAAGAAGCTTTTATCGGTCCCTCATGAACTTGTGGAAATAGGACTTTTTAGTAAAATCGGGGGATATTATTATCTTAATGAAATTTATTTTAATTTTGTGGATACGCTTTTGGCAAGAGCGGATTTTAGTTATGTAGCGGAAGATTTTGAAAAAGAGGTAAAAAAATTAATTGAGCTTAAAGAAGAGTATAAATTAAACAAATCCTCTTTTGTGAGGGATTTAATTTATAAACTGTTAAATAAAATTTATCAGGGTATGAAAAACAGGGACAAAAGACTTTTAGGACTGATAGAAAAACTTGAAAACGATGAAGTGAGCGAACTTGAATTTTTGATAAAAGAAGCGAAAAACATATTAAAAGATGTTGAAGAAATTATGCAAAAAAACGAAACGATAGTGGGAGTTTTTGAAAGCTTTATGCAGTTTGATGATTTTAAGGGATTTATAAAAGACATAATGCTTGATATTATTCATCTTAATCAAAATATTGACAGTTATTTAAAAAGACTTAGGGAATTTATTTCCCAAACGGAGAAAAAACGCCGCTTTAACCAAAAACTCTATAAAATTGCTCATATGATTTTAAATGAAGATAGTAAAATAGACAACTTTTTAATAACCAAAAAATTTGTTTTCAAACAAAAAATAGAATACGTCCCGGACAGTGCATATGCGGATTATGAGAGAGTTAAAAATATAATCGGAAAATTTACAAAAGAGAAAAAAATAAAAGAATCTCACATAAAAAGGGATTTAAAAGAAGTTATAGCCCTTATTGATTTAAAAGGGCTTATAAGATATGTAAAAGGAAGTGATGATTTATTTAAAAGCATAATGGAGTATGTTGGAAAAGTGGATAAAGAGCTTTTAAACGAGAGTGTTAGGGTTTTTGTTTATATATTAAATC
>NZ_JBMXVQ010000118.1:0-3996 GCF_053999135.1 Caminibacter sp. | reverse complement strand
AACTAGAGCCTCTTTTAAAAGAAAAAGGCGCAAAAAGAGTAATGCTTTTAAATATGAGCGTGGCAAGCCACTGTCCGTTGCTTGAAAGTGCCGTTCAGCCTTTAAAAAATCTGCTTGAAGAATATTTAAAAGATGAATTTAAGCCGGTAGTGAGTAACGTAACGGCAAAAAAATATTCGACAAAACAAGAAGCACTTGAACTTTTACCTGTTCAGCTTACAAAACCTGTACTTTATAAACAGAGTATTAAAAATTATGAAAATGAAGCGGATATGTTTATTGAATTCGGCGGGAAAGTGTTAATGGGGATAAACAGAAAAATTACAAAGAAAAAAACCGTTCCGATTACAGATATGAAATCTCTTGAAAAAGCATTAAGTCTATAAGGAAATTTATGAAAATAGCACTGGCTCAGATAAGACCGAAACTAAGTCCCGATAATCTTGACAAACATATCGAGTTTATTGAAAAAACCGATGCCGATTTGGTTATTTTTCCGGAACTTAGTATGAACGGATATAAAGTAAAAGACGCACTTTTAGAAGATGCCTTTGAAGAAAAATTTTTTAAAAAACTCTCTTTTTCAAAAGATGTTGTTTTGGGTGCCGCTATAAAAGATGAGGGGAAAATATTTAATTCGGCTCTATATCTTGGGCGTGACGTTTATAAAAGACATGATAAAGTTCATCTGCCAACATACGGAGTTTTTGAAGAGGGAAGATTTTTCTTTGGCGGGAAAAATTTTTCTTCTTTTGATACGAAATTCGGTAAAACCGTTATGTTTATCTGTGAAGATGTTTTTAGCGGGGATGCTGTGGAGTTTGTAAGCCGTGAAAAACCGGATTTAATTATAGTAACAGCGGCGTCTCCTGCAAGGGAATTTAAAGACGGGAAACTTTTAATAGAAGAACACTGGGAAGCGGTGCTAAAAAATATGGCGATACTCAGCGGAGCATATGTGGCTTTTTGTAACAGAGTGGGCTTTGAGGACGGTCTTGGATTTTGGGGGAAAAGCAAAGTCATTAATCCAAAAGGCGAAATAGAAAAAGAAGCCGTTTATTTTGATGAAGATTTAATTGAAAGTTCTCTTAGTCATCATTTAACGTTTACCCAAAAATATTTTTTAAGGAAAGAATCGTGATTGGAATATTATGTGCAATGAGGGAAGAACTTGAGCCGATTTTAGAACAAGTGGAAATAAAAGAGGTAGTAGAACATGGCAAAAACAAATTTTATAAAGCAAAATTTAAAAATATGGATTTAATTTTGGCATACAGTAAAATAGGAAAAGTAAATTCAGCTACGACGGCAACTATTATGATAGAAAAATTCGGAGCAAAAAAGTTGCTTTTTAGCGGTGTTGCCGGAGCGGTTGATGAAGATTTAAAAATAGGAGATTTGGTAATAGCTGATAAAACATGTCAGCATGACGTTGATTTAACTGTATTTGGCTACGAACCTGGATATATTCCCGAATCGAAAGTTTACTTTGAGTGTGATAAAAATTTGAATCTTATAGCAAAAAAAGTTGCTGAAAAAATGAATGTTAGACTAAAAGAGGGCATAATAGCTTCAGGTGACCAGTTTGTCCATTCAAAAGAGCGTAAAGAATGGATAAAAAAAACATTTAATGCAATTGCTATAGAAATGGAAGGCGGTGCTGTCGGATGTGTTGCATGGACTTTAAATATACCGTTTTTTATGCTAAGAGCCATTAGCGACACGGCGGAAGAAGGTGCCGGAGTTGATTTTGATGAGTTTTTAGAAGAATCGAGCAAAGTAAGCGCTGAGTTTTTAATCAAAATGTTAAAGGAAATTGATGAATAAAACAAAACTTCTAAGTTTTTTTGTAACTTTTGTAATAATGATTGCCCTAACGCCTCTTATTTTCAATAAGCTTATGAATTCTAAATTTAATCAAATGTTACAAAATCTTGAAAAAAAAGGAATAGTGATAAAAGAGATAGAAGATAAGAGTTCTTATCTGACAACCGACAGGGTTTTTGAGGTTATAATTCCCGGAAATATGATAGATAACAGCGGTTTTATTCAAAGCGTCAAGTTAAATGTAGAGAGTGTTTTTAAAAATTTACCCGTAACCGATGTAAAGTTTTTTGGAAAAATATTGGATGTTGTTACATTAGATGGCTCTTTTGAAAGCATTTTAAAAGATAAAATCAACTTTTTGGTGGTGACTCCGAATTTTAAGGTTTACCGATACAAAATAAAAGATAATACTATAGATTTACATGACAGTCTGCTTATTTTTAAGAAAGTTGAAGGAGTGTTTGAGTATCCTCAAAAAAACACTCTTAAAGTAAAAAATCTGCTTTTTAAAAGCAAAACTCAGCCCGTGTATTTTGAATTAAAAAATTATAATAACGAATATATGGAAAAAGAAAGTACTATTTCTCAAAAAAACAGCGGAGATTTCTTTTTCAGCGCTCAAAATAAGAAACTTTCAATATTTAATTTAAGAAGTTCAACAAATATATATCCAGGTAAAAAACTGAGGATAATTAACAGTATTGATTTTGATAAAGCGGATTTGTTTTCGTTTTTGAGCATAAACGGGTTTACTTCCAGGGTCTCTATTTATAATCTTGATTCAGCACTGATAAAAGAGATGATAAATGCGGATGAATATAAAAAGAGGGCTTTAATGCTAAAACTGTTGGAAAAAGGTTTTAATACCGATTTAAAAGCCAATATAAAAACGGTGTATCTAAATAAACAAAATGCCGGTTTTTTAGATTTGGTTTTAAAGGCTAAAATTAATCCTGTTAATAATCTTGAAGAGAAACTTTTAAACAACGATATTTCTTTTTTAGATTTAAAGCTGAATTTAAAAACAACACCTGCACTTGCTACTTTTTTAATGAATATAGAGCCTAAAAGCGCTTTTATATTCGCTTTAGCTGATAAAAGCGGAGGTATTGTAAAGATTAGATTTGAATTAAAAAACGGGGAAGTTTATATTAATGGCGAAAAAATTAAATCCAATTAAAGATATATTTTTTAGCAAAAAAGTTACGAAATTCGTAGGAAGAGTGCAGGGTAAATATGAACTGATAAAACCTAACGATAAGGTATTAGTAGCTTTTAGCGGAGGAAAAGACAGTTTTGTTCTTTTGCATGTGTTAAAAAGAATGCAGCTTATAGCCCCTTTTTCTTTTGAACTTGCGGCAATTACCATTGATGCTGGGACGGGGATAGATTATTCTTCTCTTAAAGAGTGGTGCGAAAAATTCGATATTCCTTATATACTTTATAAAACTCCTATTTTGGAAATTATGAACGAAAAAAAACGTCCCGGGAGCAGTCCGTGCGGATTTTGCGCCAGAATGAGAAGGGGGGCTCTTTATACCAAAGCACAGGAACTGGGATTTAATAAACTGGCTCTTGGACATCATTTTGACGATGCGGTGGAAACGTTTTTTATGAGTATGTTTTATAACGGACTGATGAAATCTATGCCTCCTGTTTATACTGCGAACACAGGGATAAAAGTAATAAGACCTATGATAAAAGTAAGAGAAAAATGGATTAAATATATGGCTGAGAAAAATCAATTTCCTATAATAGATGGTGAGGCCAGCTGTCTTGCCCTAAAAGATAGTGAAGGTGTGAAAATGCCTTTTGCAAGGGCTAAAATAAAAAAGTGGCTTAAAAAGATGGAAGAGGAGGAACCCAAACTTTTTCAACGGCTTGAGAGTGCTTTTGAAAATATTGAATGTCATACGTTTTTTATGAAGGAGTTTTTGAAGTGAGACTCGCCGATTGGGAGGTTAGGGAAATAAAAGAAGCCGCAAGGCTGGTTTTCGGAGAGGATGTAAAGGTGATTTTGTTTGGCAGCAGGGTATATGATGATAAAAAAGGCGGAGATATCGATTTGTATGTGGTTACTGATGAACCAAGCATGGAAAAAGAAGGAAAATTTTGGATAGAGCTTCAAAAAAGGCTTGGAGAGCAGAAAATAGATATTGTTTTAAGTGA
>NZ_JBMXVQ010000117.1:0-22456 GCF_053999135.1 Caminibacter sp. | reverse complement strand
AGTTTTTTTATCCATTCAACAGATTTTTGCCAAGAATAATTTTCATCATATAAATCTTCTATATTTCTCAAATTAAGATTTGGACGGCTTACTTCAAACCCTAAAAGATATCTAAACAGTAAAATTCTTTTTGAGCGGGGATTTGCGGTAGCTGATGAGACTATCAGATTTCCTTTTTTCTTTTTTGAGATTTTTTCAAGTTTTTCATACTCTTTATTTTTAATAAGTTTTAAAGCATATTCCAAATCTTCTTCGCTAAACCCAAGAAGACCCAAAACATCCGTTATTTTTTTACCGCTTTTAAGTATCGAATCAACATCGTCTACAAAAACAAATTCAAATGTTTTATTGATAATATCTCTGTTTTTATATAAAAACTGAGTAGTCGTTATTAATATATCATATTCGCCTTTTTCTATAAGCTCTTTTTCCTGCTTTTTACCGGTATAAGCCAAGACATCTATTCCCCACTCTTTAAATTTCTCAAGTGCTTGAAGTACCAAAAGTTTTGTGGGAAAAATGATATAGGTATTTTTTACAAATGCGCTGAGTAACAATCCAAATGTTGTTTTGCCAATACCTGTTGGAGCTAAAAGAGCAAAAGAGTTATCTAAAAAAAACCTTTTCGCCCACATTTTTTGAATGGAACTAAGCTTATTTCCTGTTTTTGATTTAAAAAATTTATTAAACTCTTTTAATTTTTTATCCGCTTTGCAAAATTTTTCATATTTTCCAAGATCATCACACAATTCAAAACTTTTAATCTCTTCCATACACTTATCACAAAATTCTCCCCTATTTAGCCTAAAAGATGTAATATCTCCTAAACACCTTGGACACCTGTTTTTATAAACAGCTTCTAATACCATTTTTATCCTTTTTTTTACAAAAATTATCTTTTTATTGACCACAATCAATGAAACTTTTCAAAATAATAACTAAAATACTCCAAAACAACAAAAGGAGAAAAAAAATGTTCGGACTATTTGGAAATAAAAACGAAAATAAAAAACCTCAGGCTTGCGATTTACCATTTCTTTGCTGGCAATGTGAAATGAGCGCACCTGGAGGATGCGGAAGTCATGGAGAAAGCAAAGGTGTTTGTGGTAAAGACGCAACAAAATCAAGACTTCAGGATATGATGATTTACGGTCTTAAAGGTCTTAGTGCATATAGAGAACATGCCAATGAACTAATAAACGATCTTGGAGATGAAGAAGCTAAAAAAGTACTTAAAGAAATAGATGATGTAAATGCTGAGACTTTATATTTTACTCTAACAAACGTAAACTTTAATTTTGACGAACATATTGCACAACTTATGAAAGTAGGAAATGCAGGAGTGAAGGTAATGGACCTTTTAAGCGACCTTCATACAAAAGCTCTTGGAGTACCAGCACCTGTTGAAGTTACTCAAAATAAAGCTGAAGGTAAAGGTATTTTAGTTTCAGGACATAACCTTGATATGCTCGAAAAGCTTCTTAAAAGAATAGAAGAAAGAGGTTTATCTGATAAAATCAACGTATATACTCACTCAGAAATGCTACCTGCACACGGATATCCTCATTTAAGAAAATTTAAAAACTTAAAAGGTAATATCGGTAAAGCCTGGTATGACCAGACTGATATTTTCAGCAAATGGAACGGAACATGTGTGGTTAATACTAACTGTATCGTACCGCCTGAAAAATCTAAAAAAGTACAAAACTATATCGACAGACTTTATACTTACAAAATCACAGGTATTGAAGGTGCTAAAAAAATCGAAAACGACAATTTTGATCCGCTAATTGACCATACTTTAGAACTTCCTGATGTAACAGGATTTGAAAGTAACGAAAAAATAGCAACAGGACACCATTATAAAACTGTTTTAGAAGCTTATGGAGCAAAAGTACTTGATGCTATTAAAGAAGGAAAATTAAAAAGAGTATGGGTAATTGCCGGATGTGACGCACCTGGCAGAAAAAGAGATTATTTTAGAGAACTTGCCCTGGCAGTTCCAAAAGACCATATTATTATTACTTCAAGCTGTGGTAAATTCAGATTTAACGACGTAGATTTTGGAACTGTACCTGGAACTGACATTCCAAGATATATTGACCTTGGTCAATGTAATGACTCTAACGGTGCTGTTCATATAGCACTTGCTGTTGCTAACGCTTTAGGAATCGAAGATATTAACGAGCTTCCTGTATCAATCGCACTTATGTGGATGGAGCAAAAAGCTATTATTATTCTTTTAGCACTGCTTAGCCTTGGAATGAAAGATATTTACATTGGACCAAACGCTCCTCAGTTTGCAAATGAAGATATTGTTAATTTCTTAGTACAAAATTTCAATTTAGGTGTAATTTCTGGAAATATTCACAAAGATTTTGGAAAAGAATTAGCAAGCTAAAAATTCGTTTAAACCTTCTCTTCTTCCCTCTTTCGAGGCTTTTTACTATAATATATTTTAAATTTACTTTATAAGGATAAAAATGATTGAAATTAAAAAAGTGGCGTTTGAACCTATGAATGAAATTCACGAAAATGAAACTAAAATTCTTGAAAAGCTTCTTGAAAAAATAGAAAAAAAAGAACCTTTAGAAAAAATTTATGAAGAATTTCTAAATGATGTTAAAAATCATTTCTCATTTGAAGAAAAATTGATGGATAAATATGATTTTTTTGCTAAGATTCCTCACAAAATGGAACATACAAGAATTATAAATGAGCTTGAAGAGCTCAAAAAAGAGCTAGATAACTATGAATTGCTTAAAAAATATTTTTACGAACATTTCTTGCCATGGCTTGATAACCACATAGCAACCATGGATACGGTAACAGGCGGCTTTTTTAATATGGTTAACGCTCAAATATAAATTTATCTGCAAAAGCCGGTTTTAATTCGTCAAGCCAAGTCGCCTTTTCGTCAAACTTGGCAAAAAATGGAATATCTACATATTCATCATTTTTGGCTTGAAGCATATTTAATACAAACACTTTTTCTCCGTTTATTTCACTAACCCCTGTTACTGCCACTTTGCCTGGAGTTGCACTCATACTAGGACCTCTAACCGTTCTTGCAAGACCACTGACATTTCTAATAGCATTTTTATAAATTTTCCATGCTTCATATAATGGAATTTCAAAATAATGTTTAGCTCCGATATCGCGAGGCATAAACATATAATATGGAATCATACCTAAAGCTACCTGTTTTTTCCACATTTTCTCCCATACTTCGCTGCTTGCGTTTATATGTCTAAGCACAGGTGCTTGAGTTCTGATTATTGCTCCCGTTTTTTGAATGTTTTTAACGGCTTTTTCCAAAACTTTACTTTCAAGCTCTTTATAATGATTAAAATGCGCCATAAATGCTAAATGATATCCACTATTTACAATTTCTTTAAATAAATTTAACAAATCTTCGCTGTCCGGGTCACTTACAAACCTGTAAGGCCAAAACCCAAGCACTTTTGAGCCAAAACGGATGTTTTTTAGATGGGGTATTTTTGCTTTAAGTATAGGCTCAACATAAGCCCTTAGAAGCTTTGCACTCATCACCATAGGGTCTCCGCCAGTAAATAAAATATCTGTAATTGTAGGGTTTGCTTTTATATATTCTATCAATACCTCAACTTCCCGACTAGCAAATTTGAGTTCATTAATACCGGTAAACTGAGGCCACCTAAAACAAAAGCTACAATAAGCATGACACGTTTGCCCCTGTTTTGGAAAAAAAAGAATCGTTTCTTTATATTTATGCTGGCTTCCTTCAAGTTTTTTTCCGTTAATTTTTTTTTGTTTTATTTAATGCTTTAAAACTTTTTATATTATAAGCTTTATATTCCAATATTTTTCTCCTTACCATTTAAAATTTTCTTTAATTAACTTTAAATTTTTTATTTTTAATTTATTTCCTCTGCTTTCAATAATTCCAAGCTCTTTAAATTTTTTAAGTTTCCTGCTTAAAGTCTCTGGTTTTATATTTAAAAGTGTGGCAATTGAATGTTGCTTTAGACTTTCAAAAGCTTCAGGATTTTCATATATAAACTTAGCTATTTTATTTTCGGTATCAAGAACCAAATTAGCTTGAATCAACCCGTCTAAATATTTCATCTTTCTAAGTAAAGAACTCATAATAGAAAAACAAACATCACCTTTTTTCATAAATTTTTTAAATTTTTCAAACTCGATTTTTAAAATAACTCCATCAGTATCCATAGCACAATTGGCAGGATAAGGAATATTTTCCAAATTTGCAAGCTCGGCTATAAGACTTACAGGCATAAACTTATGAATAATAAGTTCATGACCTTTATTATCTATTTTATATACTCTTGCCACACCTTCTATTAAAAGGTGCAAATAAGCTGGATTTTCCTTTTCATAAAATACTATTTCATTTTTTTTAAGCTTTTTAATAATGGTAAAATCTTTAATTTGGTTTATTTCATCTATGCTGAGACCTTTAAACAAAAAAAACTCTTTAAGCTCCATTTTTGCCTTTTTTAGATTAATTTTATCTTAAAAAGTTAAATTATTCAAGTTAATAAAGTTTAGTATTTACAATATATGTTTAATTTTGATACAATTTTTATAAAAAATAAGGATTATTGATGAATTTTACCGACATTATAGAACTTGACGTTTCTGCAGAAGCACTTATTCTTAATACAACATCGGAAGATATAAATTCCATTATAAAAATAAAAGAAAATGAAATACCCCAATTAAAAATAAAAAAAGAAGCCATTTTATTTTTTACAGTTCATGATAATATAGAAAACCCTATAAAGCCGGAATTTACAATTAATATATATACTGTAAATAATTATTTAATAGAATTCATATTAGAAAGTGACAATATAGAAAAGTTAAAAGAGCTAAAAGAATATATAGTATCAATTCTTATATAACCTGATATTTTTTAAGCTCTTCTTCGCTTATCCCTTCAATCAATCCCAGTTTTTTTAATTTTTCAATTATTTCTTTTGTAGTATCAACATCAGGCGGCCATTCTCTGTTAAAACCATCAATATTTTTATCTTTATTAGTCCCGTCAATTCCTATAATTTCTTCTATCCAGATATCCCTTAAAGCATCTATATTGTTTGTAACTCTCCACACAAGCATATAAGGATTAAATGTTTCAGCTGTATTTATAAAAATTACAATTCTTAAATGCTGTTTTAATTCTTTTAATTTATCAAAGAGCACTTTTGCCGGTTTTTCTTTTTTAAATTTAACAACACATATCGGATTTTTCGTATCAACCATATACTGCGTAACCTCTTCCACACTTTCATCAAGCTCTTTTATTTTTTTAAACAGCTCTTCATCTTTTAATAATTCAAATTCATTTTCCATTTTCCATTTTTCATTTTCCATTGAAGCCGTAGCATCCACTCCAAGCTTTCCTCCCACCAGCTCTTCAATACTTGAATGGTCAAGCTCATCGACAATACCTTTTGAAATTAATATATTTCGTAGATTGAAATGATTTAAAATATATTCGATAATTTTTTCATAATCCCTAAGCTTTGGGGCGTCTTCATTTACAAATATTGCGTGTTTTACAAAACTCATCTGCCCAACTCCCCATAGACTGTGCATAATCTGTAAGCTGTGTCCCGGATATCTCGGGGCGATTTTACATAAAATCAGATTATGAAACACCCCATTTTCAGGCATTGCGTAATCAATTAAATCAGGAGAAGTCGTTTTAAGAAGTGGCAGAAAAATTCTCTCTGTAGCATATCCCATATATTTATCTTCCAAAGGAGGTTTTCCAACAACAGTCGCATAATATACCGGGTCTTTTTTTGTAGTAATAGTATCTACATGCATAACAGGAAAAGGTTTTTTAAGCGTATAATACCCCGTATGGTCACCAAACATTCCTTCTATTTCCATCTCTTCAGGGTCGCACCATCCTTCAACTACTATATCCGCATCCGCCGGCACTTCAAGGTCGCTACTTATACATTTAACAAGTTTTGGATTTTCTCCCCTTATAAATCCATATAACATTACTTCAAATATCCCAGGAGGCATCGGTGCAGTCGCACACCAAGTCCACAGAGGGTCTCCGCCTATAGCAACGGCTACTGGCATTTTTTGTCCAGCTTTTTTATATTCCCAAAAAAGATGAGCGCTGTCTTTATGTATCTGCCAGTGAAGTCCTAGCCTTTTATCGTCATATACCTGAAGTCTGTACATTCCGACATTTCTAGTCTCACCGTCAAGGCTTTTAGTATAAACCTGTCCCATTGTAATAAATTTGCCGCCGTCAAGTTCCCAGGTTTTAAGAATCGGCAGTCGGCTGAGTTTTGCAGCTTCGCCTTCATAAATATGATACTGACATTCACCAGTTTTTACCCTTTTAGGAATAGTGTTTTTTATGGCAAAAAGCTTTCCGAAAGCTTTTAATTTTTCACTAAGAGTCTTAGGAGGCTTCATTTTTATAAGATTCTCAATCTCTAAGGCAATTTCTTCTAAATCTTTTCCAAAAATTTCCCTTACCACTTCATCATTTGCAAAAATATTCATAACAACCGGCATATCAAACTTTTTTTCGCCTTCAACCGGGTTTGTAAACATTAAAATTTTTGGATTTTTCTTTTTTGCTTCTATATAAGCTAAATGAGGAATTTCAAGATTTACATCAAGCGGAGTATCTACTACTTTTATATATCTTTTTAAATCATTTAGATTCATTATATCCCTCCAACAGCCTCATAATCATTCCCAAAATAATAACGGTATTTAAAACCTCTTTTAAAATTTCATAAGATTCTTTTACACCTAATTTTATAATACTTAGCATTTCCAACGCTTTAATAACCGAATCTTTTATTTCATCAGGATAAATATTTAAGGCTTTTTTTATTTTTTCAGGGTCTTTAGAAAAAATTACCTCTTTTGGTAAAAAGATAGTAAAAAACATACCTATCGTTTTTGCAGCTTCCACAGGGTCATCAATAAGCTCAATCACCTTTTTTATAAATTCATCTTTTTTGTTCAAAATATCATCGATTAAAAAATTAAAAAACTCTTTAAGTTCTTCAATATCTTCTTTACTTAATTTATTCAAATCAAAAATTTTTAAAGCAACTTTTTCAAAATCAAAATTTCCACTAGCTATATTTGCATAAAAAACAATAAAAACCTCTAAAAGATTACTATTTTGTTTTCTTGCTATTTCGTCTATTTTTGCAAAATTCATAAATATCCTTTATTTGTTTATATTCAAATATATTTTTTAAAATTTCATCTTCAAGTTCTACAAGAGACGGTTTTGAAAGTTTTATTTTTAAATTTGGAGTATGCATAATGTCTTTTATCATATTACTTAAATCCGGTTCATGTCCAACTATTGCCACTACTCCATCTTTTCCGTTAAGTACTTTTTTAAGCTCGTTTATTCCACTTCCCGGAAGTAAAAGAGAAGTCTCTTCATACTCGGCATTCTTATAAAATTTTCTTAGCACCTCAGCTGTCTGTTTTGCTCTTAAAGCTTTTGAAGTTATTATATAATCAATTTTAGGATATGCGATTTTCATTATCTCAAAAAACCTAAAAGCTCTTTTTACACCTCTGCGTGTCAACGGTCTATCAAAATCATGTCCTAAAAATTCATGTCTATTTACCGCTAACGAATGTCTTATAAATAAAATTTTCATTTTTCCTTCCTCAATAAAACTCCGGTAAGATATAAAGAATTTGGTATGTTTAAGAGATACGGATGGTCAATATCCTGTTTCATAAATTCTATAACTTCCATATATGAATTATCAAGTACACTGCTGCTTAAGGCCAAATCCAAAAGGTCTTTTGAAGTAATGGAATGTGAACAGCTAAAAAGCGCCAAATATCCCCCTTCTTCTAAAATTTTTAAAGAATTTACTATCAGATATTTCCAGCCTTTTATTGCACCTTTTCTGGCATTTTTGTTTTTTGCAAAAGCGGGTGGATCAATTATTATTAAATCATACATATTTTTTTCTTTTTCCAAAAATTTAAAAACATCAGATTTTACTATTTCATAATTTTCAATACCGTTAAGCTCACAGTTTTTTTCTATCAAAGAACAGGCAAGTGCCGAAATTTCTACAAACTTTGTAAACCCAGCTCCGGCGTAAATCCCAAAACCTCCTGCATTTGCAAACAAATCAAGCGTTCTTTTATTTCCGTATTCTCCCACAATTTTTCTGTTTTTTCTCTGGTCAAGGAAAAAACCGGTTTTCTGTCCCTCTTTTAAATGGGTATAAAATTTTTTATTGTTTTCTAAAATAATAAACTCATCATCGACTTCTCCGTAAAGAGTCTGCGATGCTATTTCAAGTCCTTCTTTTTGACGGATTTTATCGCCTTTTTCATATATACCTTTAGGATTTAAAAGTGCTATTAACAATTCGACAATAATACCCTTAAAATTATCCATTCCGGCGGTAGTAAAACTTACTATAAGATTATCCTTATACATATCGACTATAAGGCCTGGGAGAAAATCTGCTTCGGAATGGATAAGTCGCACAGAATTTGTAACAGTCTGTAGTTTTTTTCTTTTTTTTACAGCTTTTTCAATTCTGTTTTTAAAAAATTCTTTATCGATATTAGTTTTTTCAAAACTCACAATTCTAGCCGTAATTTTACTAAGAGGATTAATAAACGCGGTGGCTACATATTTTCCCTTATATATCAAATCGGCAATAGTCCCGGGGTCGCATTTAGGAATAATTTTCAGTTCGTTTTGATAAAGCCAGGGGGCTATTTTTTTTAGTTTCTCATAACCTTGTTTTGTAATTTCTACTTTCATACCGCCTCTTTATAAATTCCGTTTTTTTTAACATATTGTATCAAATCGGCATATGTTTTGTTACTTGAAAGCGTCTTAGCGTCTCCTATAATCAAAAGTTTTCTTTTAGGTCTTGTTATTGCTACGTTTAATCTTCTGATATCACTTAAAAATCCGATTTCTTCTTTATCGTTTGCTCTAACCAAACTTACGATTATTATCTCTTTTTCGCGTCCCTGAAAACCGTCAACCGATTTTATTTCAATATTATGTTCTATTATTTTTTTCATATACTCTTCATGGTCTTTGTAAGGTGTAATAACCCCGATATGTTCTTCTTTTGCTCCGTTTAAAATAAACCTATCAACCAGTTCTTTTACAAATTCAGCTTCTTTTGGATTATATTTTGAAGGTGAGCCTTTTTTTACTGCTTCAAGAAACTTTCCTTGCGTATCATAAAAAACATACGGCTCATATCCCGCATAAAAATCATCCTCTTTTATTCCCAAATCTTTTATGGTTATGTTTTTAATCTCTTCATATGTTTTTACTTTACATTCATAAAACTCACAGCTTGGAAAATTATTTATTTTCTCATTCATTCTGTACTGGATTTCAAGAGTATGCAAAGCATCCGGATACAGATATGAAAACCTCTCAAACATACTGACTCTGAGTCTTTCGTCATTGCTTAAAATAGTCGGAGGAAGCTGTTTATGGTCTCCGGCAAATACAGCCTGAGGTGCTTTGATTAAAGGAATAAGGGTGCTTGGCTCCATAGCCTGCGCCGCTTCATCCAAAAACACGACATCAAACTCCCTTCCCTCCAAAAACTCACTTCCAGCACCCGAATTCGTAGCAAATACTGCATCGGCGCTGTTTAATATATCTTCCATAATTTCTTCAGTTATTTTATTTTTTTCATCGTATAGTTTATTTATTTTTTGCTGGATTTTTATCCACTCGGCCATTTCTTTTACCCACTCGGCTTTTACGCCTCTTTTGCCTTTTCCCTCTTTTGCAAGTTTTAAAATCTCTTCATCACTCATACCCCTTCTTCTGGCGGGAGTGGGTTTTTTTGTTCTTTTTTCCTGCAGATACTTTAAATCATCTATCTTTTTTATAATTTTTTCAACTTCTTTATATCTTTTATCCCGTCTTATTTTTACATCCAAAGAATATTTCATAAGTGAACTTTCTATTTTTGCCGGATGGCCTACTCTTACAATATTATAATCTTTTAATTTTTCCATAATATTATCTACCGCTACATTACTGTCGGCACTCACCAGTATTTTTTTCTTAAATTCGATATGTTTTTTTATAACTTCGCCAAGCGTGGTAGTTTTACCGGTACCCGGAGGGCCATGGATTAGAAAAGCTTCTGAATTTATACTAAACTTAAAAGCCTTATTTTGAGATTCGTTTAAATTTTCGCTAAAAACGTCCGCCTCTTCTATCTGAGGTTTTTTATGACCAAGCAAAATTTCATTACTAAATCTGCTTTCTTTATTTTTTACACTCTCTAATGCTTTTAACATTCTTTTAAAAGTAATATCATTTACATATAAATCAAGCCTATATAGTTTGCTTCTGAAAATCGGCTCTTTTGAATAAACTTCTATAAAATTTTTACCAACGGCACTGACAGTGGCTTCTTGAGCCAATTTTAAAGGCTCACCTTTACTTACCAATACTATATCTCCTACTTTTATCTGGTGTTCGGGCATATTGTTTCTGTTGAATCTGTATATTTTAAAATCTAAAAATTCCCCTACAAATCTCATCCTGAGCCCTAAAACGGCTCTTCCTCTTTTTTGCCTCTCAGCCCCGCTTAGCCGTTTTATCTCTTCAAGATGAAATTCCATTTCGGCTTTTCTTTCTTTTTCGATAAGCTCGGCAAAATATTCATAATATTCGTTTTCATCTTTAAATTTATATTTACTCATCACCCCTCCTAAATTCTTACACTTGATAATAAAACTATAAACGCTAATAAATTTATACCATAAAAAGCCCATTTTTTCTTTATTGCTATGATAGAAAGCAATGTGAAAAAAATTAAAAACCAGATTGAAATATTAACATAATAATATTTCTCTCCCAGGGCAAGATATTTTAAAATAATTTCATCAAAAACACCGCCCATACCAAAGAGATGCAAACAAACTCCCAAAGGATAAAAAACGGAAAACAAAATATTTACAACAGGCGATAAAAGCTGATAATTATTCATATATCCAAAAAAATAGTGCCCCCATACAAACATAACCAAAAACATATAAAAACTTAGCAAAATAGAATTATAAAAATTTGCCTTAAAATAATTAAAAAAAAGATAAATATAAAATACTCCGGCCATACTAAGCAAAAATCCTATACCAAAAATTTTATTAGCAAACAAAAAAAGAGAAAGACATCCCGTAATAATTAATGCTTTTACAGAAAATAAATTTCCAAAACTTACCGCAACCAAAAACAGTACACTTTCCAAAACAAAGGCCCTTATAAGAGAAGGAGGAAAACCTACCGCCCAAAGATACAAAAATTCCATAATCAAAACTATAAAACCTATATCAATCCATTTGTTTCTATAAGGGAAAAATTTATGTACCTTTTTATAAAAAAAATTTAACATTAAAAATAAAAAGAAAGATATAACCCCCAAATGAAGCCCGCTTAAAGCCATAAGATGAGAAATTCCAAGAGCACCTAATTTCTTCCGGGTCTTGTAATTCATAGACTCACCTAAAAAAAGAGCTTTAAAAAGATTTATAATTTCTTCGTTTTTATGCTGTGACTCAATATACTTTTCAACTTTAAAAACTTCTAAAAGCCTCAAATTATAACTAACCGCATAAAAAGAGGTCAGATATCCCCAAAAAGTTATTTTATTGGTAAATATATTAACTTTTATATTCTCATTTAAAAGATTTTTAATATTATCCTTGGTCGTAATATAAAATGTCACTTCTCTGTTTTTTAGTTTTAAAACCCAATAATCTTTTTTTAAATATTGATTTACTACTTTTGCTTCAACTGTTTTTATAAAAGGATATGAAAAAGAGAGATAATTTAAAAAAAGCAGCTGCATTCTTAAAAGAATAAATAAAAAAGCGGTTATAGCCCAGTATTTTTTCATATACTAGGCATATCTATCTGAGCCGTTGTAGGTTCTACTTCATAAACCGGTTCAATTTTATCAGTAAACAGAGTATATTTTTTATGAAATAACATCTCCACAGTGCCTGTAGGACCGTTTCTTTGTTTTCCTATAATAATTTCAGCGTCTTCAACCTCTTTTTCCTGAAAATCGATTTCTAAAGCTTTTCCTTTTTCTAAAGCTTCTTTTTGTTTTTGCTTTGCTTCCATGGCTTTATAAACATCATCCCTATATATAAACATAATAATATCGGCATCCTGTTCAATCGCTCCTGATTCCCTAAGGTCACTGAGCATCGGTCTTTTATTAGGTCTGCTCTCAAGCGAACGGTTAAGCTGAGAAAGAGCGATTATGGGAATTTGAAGTTCTCTTGCCAGAAGTTTTAAACTCCTGCTAATTTCCGCAATAGCCAAATGCCTCTCCCTCTGGTCAGATGAAATAAGCTGAAGATAATCTATAATCGCTAACGATAAATCAGGATTTTGAGCTTTTAACTTTCTTAATTTTGCCCTTATTGTATGAATATTTACGTTTCCCTCATCATCCACAAAAAGAGGTCTAGCAGATAAATCATCCGCAACTGATGAGAGTTTACTCCACTCTTCATCGTTTAGATTACCTCTTCTAATATCCTGAAGGGGTATTTTTCCCGCAGCACTCATCATCCTAAGCATTAACTGCTCTGCAGGCATTTCCAAAGAAAAAACAGCAACTCCTTTATTCTGCTTTATAACGTTAAGAGCAATATTTAAAGCAAACGCCGTTTTACCCATAGAAGGTCTTGCCGCAATGATTATTAAATCACCTTCTCCAAAACCGCTGGTCATTCTATTAAGTTCTATAAATCCTGTATCAAGACCTGTTACAATTTTGTTTTTTTTAGCCGCTTGTTTTTTAATAAAATCAAGCGTGTCATTTATAATTTTTGTTGAAGACTTAAAATCACCCGCCAGATTAGAAGTAGCTATAGAAAAAAGTTTTCCCTGAATTTCTTCAACTTCTTCAATCGCACGTTTATCTTCTTCTAAAACAATTTTTTTAATTTCGTTGGAGAGGTGAATAAGTTCTCTTTTTGTAGCCAAATCTTTTATCTCTTTTGCATACGCTTCAACCGCTTCTACAGGGGCAGTTCCTAAAATTTCTAAAAAAAGTTCTTCGTCGTATTTCTTTTTTTTCTTTAATTCATCTCTTAAGAAGATTTCGTCAATCGGAAGGTCTTTTTTATAAAGTTCTTCCATCGTTTCAAAAACATATTGATGAAAAGGAAGATAAAAATCGCCCGGTTTTAAAATAGCAGCCACATCTTCATATACTTTTCCATCAAATAAAATAGCGCTTAAAATCCCTCTTTCTATATCAAGATTAAAAAGATTCAATTAATTCTCCTTTAATATATGTTCGCGTATAGCTTTTAAAACATCTCTGATATCTTGGGATTCCATAAGAGTTTTTAACTTAGATTTTTTAAACCTGGAAAGAGACCTTATTATCTGTTTAATCTCTTCATCACTTTTTGCCTCTTTTATTTTTTCAACAGTTTCCCTGCCGAGCACTTTTTCAAGTTTTTCTTTGGTAACTTTACTGGGTTTTAATATCAAAAACATAAATATAAAAGCCATAGAAGCTATCGAAAGTCCTACGATATAAATAAGAGTGGTAGCACTCATAAATCTCCTTTTTTATAAATTATACCAAATTACTCCGCTATTTTTTTTATTTCCTCTAAAAACTTATCTAAAAGCTCATTCTCTTTATATTTGCCTATTATTTCGCCTTTTTTAAGTATTAGTCCGTATCCTTTTCCACAGGCTATTGCCAAATCCGCTTCCTTAGCCTCACCTATTGCGTTTACCACACATCCCATAACAGACAGGTTTAAAGGTTTTTTAATATCCTTAACTGCTTCTTCCACAGCTTCTACAATCGGCGGCAAATCAACTTCTATTCTCCCACATGTTGGACAAGAAATTATATTTACTCCTTCTTTTAATCCTAAATCTTGTAAAATAGCCTTCCCTACTCTTATTTCTTCTTCAAGTTCCCCTGTAATAGAGACCCTCAACGTATCTCCTATTCCTTCAAGCAATAAAGCTCCAAACGCGGCTGCTGATTTGATAGTAGCATGAAACCTGGTCCCCGCTTCCGTAACACCCAAATGAAAAGGATACTCCACAAGGGGCCTTAGCATTCTGTATGCTTCCACCGTTCTTATAACGTCACTGGCTTTAAGAGAGACTTTTATATCCCTAAAATCCAAATCTTCAAGAAATTTAATATGCCACAGAGCCGACTCAACCATCGCTTTTGGAGTCTGTCCGTATCTGTTTTCAAGATGTTCTTCCAAACTTCCGGCATTTACTCCAATTCTTATCGGAATTGAGCGTTCTTTACATACTTTTACTATTTCTCTTACTCTATCCTTGCCGCCAATATTACCCGGATTTATTCTAAGCCCATCTACTACCTCAGCGGCTTTAAGTCCAAGTCGATAATTAAAATGAATATCGGCAATTACAGGCAGCGGAGATTTTTTTTTAATTATTTTTAAAGCATCTGCGTCTTCTTCATCCAAAACCGCCACTCTTACAATATCCGCTCCAGCAAAATAAAGTCTGTTTATCTGCTCAAGCGTTGAATTTATATCTTTTGTCTTGGAAAATGTCATAGACTGGACAGAGATTGGAGCGTCTCCCCCAATTTCTACATTTCCGACTTTTATTTTTTTTGTAGGATATCTTTTAATCATTGTATTCCTTTACAAAATGGTAAATATATTCAATATTTCCCTCTTTTCCTTTTACACTGGATTCTTCGCTTCTTTTTAATTTCCAGCCTAGTTTACGTGTTTCTTTTTCAAAATTTTCCCTGGCTTTTTTTACGGCTTCCGTGTCCGTTACCACACCTTTTTTATCCCTTTTTACATCTTTTCCGACCTCAAATTGGGGTTTAAAAAGTAAAATAATATCGCTTTTAGCCAATTCGTCAATTTTTTTTATAACTTTAAGAAGCGAAATAAAACTTACATCACTTACTACAATATCAAATTTTTCCGGATAATCAAAATCCCTTATATCGGTATTTTCATAACTTTCCACTTTTGAATGATTTTTGATTTTAGGATGAAGCTGATTTGAACCGACATCCACGCATACAAGCTTTTTTGCTCCCTTTTCTAAAGAGACTTCGCTAAATCCACCCGTTGAACTCCCTACATCCAAAACCGTTTTTTCTTTAAAATCTATATTATATTTTTCTAAATAATTTTTTAATTTCCAAGCAGCCCTGCTTACATAAACGTTATTTTCTAAAATCTCAATTTTATCCTCTAAACCAACTTTATATGAAGGCTTTGTTATAAGCTTTCCGTTTACTTTAACTTTTGATTTTTTTATCTGTTCTTTTGCTTTATTACGAGAATCGAGCAAACCTTTATTTACAATTGCTTCATCAAGTCTCAATTATAGCCTTTTTTAAATAAATTTTATCAAACTTTATTCACATATTCACATATTTTGCTATAATAAAATGATTAAATCAAAAGGAGAAAAAATGGGATTTAGCGGATTTATGGCTATCGCTTTATGTGTTATAGCAACAGGTGCTATTCTTTATCTTGCAATAGATGCTACTAAAAAATCTCCTCTAAGCAATTAAATCTTTAAGAGATTGTTGGGGGGATTTCCCCTCGTATAAAATTTTATAAACTTCAACGGCAATAGGTGTATAAATATTATTTTTCTGAGAAATATTAAAGATAGCTTTTGTTGTATAAACGCCTTCTGCCACTTCGCCAAGTTCTGTTAAAATATCATCAAGCATTTTTCCTTTTGCAAGATTAAGTCCAACTCTATAGTTTCTGCTCATAGTGGAATTTGCCGTCAAAAACAAATCACCCGCTCCAGCAACACCTAAAAAGGTATCCTTTTTAGCCCCAAAATACTCTCCAAATCTATCCATTTCCACTAATCCCCTGGCTATAAGGGCCGCTTTTGCATTATTTCCCAGATTCAACCCTTCACATATTCCAGCCGCTATCGCTATTACATTTTTATAGGCACCCGCAATTTCCACACCTTGGACATCATCATCCGTATATATCTTTATAAAATCCGGAAAAAACTCTCCAAAACGCTTTGCAAGATTTAAATTTTTAGACGCTATAACAAGCGCCGTAGGTTTATTTTCTTTTACTTCTTTTGCAAAAGAAGGTCCGGATAGAAAAGCTAAGTTTTCCTCATCCACATATTCCTCAAAAATTTCATTTAAAAATTTATAAGTAGTATTATCTATACCTTTACTGGCCACAAGAATTTTTTTATCTTTTATTCTGTCTCCCCATTTTTTTAAAAACTCACTTACAGACTGGGCTGCTATAACTATAATCAGATATTCGTTTTTTAAAGCTTCTTCGATATTTACAAAATTTTTTATATTTCTTTTTTTTCTGGAAGTTATAACGGCTTTGACTTTTTGAGAAATTGCATGGAAAATAGCGCTCCCCCACGCTCCCGCGCCCATTACGCTAACCATCAGCCCTCCTTATCGTATCCAAATCCATTTTAAATCTCTCTATTTCATCTTTATCTCCAACCACTATTAGAATATCCCCTTTATCTATTTTATGATTTATTCCCTTTGTTACAAACTGAACCTCTTCACTTATTTCTTTATCAACAATCGCCACAATAAGAATATTGTAATTAGAAGAAACTTCTTTATAAACATCTTTCATATGTTTCCCGTCTAAAAAAGAGTTTTCGGGTATCTCTATTTCCGCAAAAGAGAGTTTATTGTCTTCAAATATGATTTCTTCTATTACCCTAAGAGTTAAAGGCTTTTTTAAAATAGTCATAATTCTATTAGCAGTAACTTCATAAGGATTAATAGTTTTATCAACACCGGCCAGTTTATATTTATATTCGTTATCTTTATTCGAAACTTTAGCTATAACTTTTTTTAAAGGATACATGTCTTTTAAAGTAAGGCATAAAAAAAGATTTTTATCTTCGTCTCTTAAAACCGCTAAAGCAACGTCATAATCTCCTATCTGCTTTATTTCATCATCGGTTATTTCATGAATTCTTATAACATCATATAATTTTTCTTTTGCCTTTTGTTCTTCTTTTTCATCCAATACTACCACTATAAGCTCTCTTTTTTCTATAAAACTTGCAACCCTCTCCCCAAAATCGTCAAATCCAAATAATGCTATTTTCATATACTACTTCTTTCAACCAGATATTTAAAATAATTAACGCTAACACTATATCCCATTACAACTATAATATCCCCAGCATCAAGTTTAAGGTCAAAAGGAGGATTAAAATAAAAATGACCCTGTTCTATTTTTAAGGTTTCGTTTAATAAAGGGGATTCGTCTTTTTTTAATACTCCAAATAATATAAGTTTATATTTATCAAAATCTATCTCTCCCACAAGTTTACCCTCCAGTATGGAATTCTCAAGTACTATAATTTCATCTATAACGGCGTTTCTTTTTTCAGTTAAAATTGCATCAATTACTTCAAAAGTTATAGGATGCCCGATATATTCCGTCATAAGAAGAGCCGTAACTGTTGTAGGAACGACTATATGGTTTGCCCCGGCTTTTTTAATTTTTGAAATATTGTTTTCATCATTGGCAAGAGCAATGATTTCTATATCCTTACAATATGCTTTTATACTTAAAACCATAAAAGCGTTACTAATATCGTCATTAGTAAGAACAAACACTTTTGTTATTTTATTAAAATCAAGAGTTTTTAAAAAATCTTTTTGGGCAACATCACCTTTAACCGATATATAACCTTTCATTGCAGCTTTTTGAACTCTGTTTTCGTCAATATCCACAACTACAAAATCCTGATTTTCCTTTTTAAATCTCTCGCATAAAATTTCAGCCTCATTTGAATACCCGCATATAAAATAAACATCGTTTAAACTTCTAACAATTCTTACGACTCTTTCGGCTTTAAGCTCCTCAAGCTTTTCCGTAAAAGCCGAAGCTATAATAGAAGTGGAAAAAGATATAAATCCGATACCAATTATAATTAATACCATCGTAAGGACTTTGCCCTCAGGAGTAACGGGCGTAATATCACCGTAACCAACAGTGGAAATGGTAATCAACGACCAATAAATAGCATCAAAAATATTTTGAATCTTTCCATTGGTATGAGCTTCAAAAACATAAATTACGGCTCCTCCTATAAATGTAACAAACGATACCGCAATAAGGAGAATAAAAAGTTCAAATTTTTTATTGGCAAGAACTTCTATAAACGTATTTATGCTTTTAGTATACCTAAGAAGCTTAAAAAGTCTGAAAATTACAAAAATCCTAAAAATTCTTAAAGCCCTGTAACTCGGCAAAATTGCCAAAAAATCAATAATGGCAAAAGGTGACCTGATATATTCCCATTTTTTGGCAATAATCTCTTTTATTACTTTCTTTAAATCAAACTCTCGTCCGACAAAATGGGCTTCTTCATACTCCTGAATTATTATTTTATGAATATCGTTATATACCCAAAGTCTTACTAAATATTCTACGGCAAATACACCGGTAACAAAATAAAAATCAAAATCTTCCAATATAGGGTGAACCTTATGCTTTATATCATAAAGTAAAATACCAACACTTATCAAAACCAAAAAGAACATAAAAAAATCAAAAACTTTTTTAGGAGGAAAAGAATCGTCATTCATTAAACGCCAGAAAAAATACTTAGTTTTTTTATATGTTTTATTACCGTCTAAATAATAAGCAAAGGCTATAAGAGCCTTTATAATAGGTTTTTTTATTTTATTCAAGATAGCTTACTTTTTAATATTTTGTTCACTATTTGAGGATTTGCTTTACCACGACTAGCTTTCATAACCTGTCCTACAAAAAATCCAAACAGTTTTTCTTTTCCGGCTTTATACTCTTCTACTTTGTCTGCGTTAGCTGCTAATACCTCATCAACCATTTTTTCAATAGCACCCTCATCACTTACCTGTTTAAGTCCCAGTTTTTCAATCGCAACGTCCACCTCAATGTCTTCTTCCATTAATAAATCAAGAACTTTTTTACCTCCTGCACCGCTTATAACCGCCTCTTTTTCTCTTTTAGCAATCAGTGATAGTTTTTCAGGAGACACCGGAGAAGCCGTAATATCAAGCCCCGCTTTGTTAAGTCTTCCAAGAAGTTCAATTGCCAGCCATCTGTTCGCAGCGGCAGGTTCAACTCCAAGTGCTATCATACGCTCAAAAAACTCAGCAAGTTCAGGCTCAGCCGTAAGTACTCCGGCATCATACTCTTTAAGTCCAAATTCTTTTATATAACGCTCTTTTTTCTCATCAGGAAGTTCAGGAATTTTAATTTCATAAAACTCTTCAGGGACTTCTAGAGGAAGTAAGTCAGGGTCTGGAAAATATCTGTAATCAGCCGACTCTTCTTTTCCCCTCATACTCCTAGTTTCGCCCGTCTTTGAATCAAAAAGTCTTGTTTCTTGAACTACCTCATCCTCATATTCATCATATTCGTATGCTTCAATATGTCTTTCAACTTCATATTCTATCGCCTGTTTAATAAATTTAAATGAATTTATATTTTTAATCTCCACTCTAGTCCCAAACTCTTTTTGTCCTTTAGGTCTAACAGAAACATTTGCATCAACCCTGAAGCTTCCTTCCTGCATATTAGCATCACTAATTCCAAGATATTTGACAATTGCATGAAGTTTTTTAAGGTAAGCAATAGCTTCATCGCTGCTTCTCATATCAGGTTCGCTTACTATTTCAAGAAGAGGGGTTCCTGCTCTATTTAAATCTACTTTTGAATATTCGCCTTCATGAATATTTTTACCCGCATCTTCTTCTAAGTGAGCTCTTGTAATTCCTATTTTTTTCTTTCCGTCTTTAGTATCGATAAAAAGCTCTCCGTTTTCAACAATTGGTACTACAAACTGAGAAATTTGATAACCTTTTGGAAGGTCGGGATAAAAATAGTTTTTTCTCTCAAACGTACTTCTTTTATTAATTGTAGCATTTACCGCTTTACCAAACATTACAGCTTTTTTTATGGCTTCTTTATTCATAACCGGAAGCGCTCCTGGAAGTCCAAGACACGTAGGACATGTATTGGTATTCGGTTCATCACCAAAACTTGTAGGACAGCTACAAAAAATTTTTGTTTTTGTATTTAACTGAACATGAACTTCCAAACCTATTACAACTTCATAATTTTTACTCATTTATTCTCCTTTTTTTATTCTACTACGAATCTAAACCCGTGTTTATGTAAAGCTCTTTTAATAGACTCCTGATGCTCAAGCCCTCTGGTTTCAAGGGCAATTGACACGTTTGCATCCCCAATAGCCAAATTCAAATCAGTCCTATCATATCCGATAGACACAATATTAGCTCTCTCTTTAGCCAAAATTTCGGTAAGCTTCATTAATGCTCCAGGCTTATCTACAAGCGTAATTACCAGCTTCATTTTCCTATGGGATTTTAAAAGACCTTTTTCTATAATAAGATTTATCATAGTAACGTCAATATTACCGCCGCTTAACACTACTCCTACTTTCTTAGGAGCCCCGAATTTTATTTTACGGTGTAAAAGTGCGGCGATTCCAACAGCACCCGCACCTTCTACTACAAGTTTTTGTCTCTCCATTAAAAATAAAATAGCATTAGCAATCTCTTCATCATCAACTTCCACTATATCATCAACAACTTCTTTTATAATTTCAAAAGTAATCGGAGAAGTGTCTCTAACGGCAATTCCATCAGCTATCGTTTTAACATATGTAGTATCCTGAACACTTCCGGATAAAAAACTGAGTCTCATAGCAGGAGCCCCCGCAGCCGTAACACCTATTACTTTAATATGAGGATTAATCTGTTTAGCCGCACTGGCTATTCCGCTGATAAGCCCCCCTCCTCCCACAGGGACAATTATATAATCAAGTTCAGGCACCTTTTCAAGCATTTCAAGAGCTATAGTCCCCTGTCCAGCCATTACATCAACATCCGCAAACGGATGAATAAACTCAAGCCCTTTTTCTTTTGCCAAATTTAATGCATACTCATATGCTTCATCATAATTATTTCCAGCCAGCACTACTTCTCCGCCATATTCCTTAACACCGCTAACTTTAGTAAGAGGCGTGGCTTCCGGCATTACAATAATTGAAGGAATATTAAAATAATTGGCACTAAAAGCAACACCTTGAGCGTGATTTCCCGCACTTGCCGCTATTACACCTTTTTTTCTTTTATCTTCCGGAAGGGAAGCTATTTTATTAAAAGCTCCTCTTAATTTGAAAGCTCCTGTAGTTTGAAGGTTTTCTTTTTTTAAAAAAATCTCATTTCCTACTTTTTGAGAAAGGACAGGAGCATAAGCAAAGGGTGTTTTATATATAACTTTTTTGACTCTCTTGTGAGCTTCTTGAATTTTCTCTAAAGGAATCATAACAGTCCCTCATTCATACATCTGATATACTCCACCATAAGACACTTATCTTCAACATAATAAACCCCTGCTTTTTGTGCTATTTCTTTTGATAATTCGTTTTTTACACCCTCTTGTAAAAACACACATTTAACACCAGGAAGTTTTACGGCTTTTTCCACTATTGGCGGAGTATCTTCTCCTTTTCTAAAAATATCTACAATGTCTACTTCAAAATCTATTTCATCTAAATTTCTATATACTTTTTCTCCTAAAATAGTATCTTCCCTAGGATAAACAGGTATAATTTTAAAACCTTTTTCTTGTAAATATTTTGCCACTTGATTAGAAGCTCTATGTTCTTTTGGAGACAATCCTACAACTACAATAGTTTTACTCTTTTTCAAAATTTCACAAAGCTTAGGCTCCGCCCCAGAGGCACTAGGCAACTCGCAAGCACTCATTTTTAACCTTTTTTAGCAAAATTATAGCAAAAATTCCCAAAAACTCTTGATTTTTTAAGATAAAAAAGAGTAAAATTTTCCAAAGCCCAAAAAGGAGGAAAAAATGAAAAAATCTGATTTAGTAAATAAAGTGGCTGAAAAAACAGGTCTTAGTAAAAAAGATGTTGCCGCAGTAATAGACGCAAGCATTGAAACTATCGAAGAAGCTTTAAAAAATGGTGAAAAGGTAAGTTTTATTGGTTTTGGAAATTTTGAAGTAGTAACAAGAGCGGCAAGAGTAGCAAGAGTACCTGGTACAAATAAAGAAGTTAAAATCCCTGAAAGCAAGTCGGTTAAATTTAAAGTAGGTAAAAAACTAAAGGAAATCGTAAATTCGTAAATCAAGCTTTTTTTTGCTTGATTTTTTTATTATTTTTTTAATATAATTTCACCCCAAGCCGGAGTGGCGGAACTGGTAGACGCGCCGGACTCAAAATCCGGTGGGCCTAGCCCATGAGGGTTCGAGTCCCTCCTCCGGTACCATATTAATCTACTGATATACCTTCATTTTAAATGAAAAAATTTTAAAAAAGAAACAAATATAGACCTGGCCCAAGGATATT
>NZ_JBMXVQ010000116.1:0-9203 GCF_053999135.1 Caminibacter sp. | reverse complement strand
AGTTTATATCGCCGTTTATACTTGAATCTCTAAAAAATTTTACAACTTTTGGAGATTTAGAAGCGTTATACCAGATAAGTTTGTCAAAATAGTAAAGTTTTGTATTTAAGATCCTCTTAAGCTCTTTTAAAATTTCTTCTTTAAGCTTATCAAACATAGGAAAAAACTTTTTCTCTTCCTCTTTTTCAAGATGTTTTAATTGAACTTTAGCATTTTCAAGTTCTTCTTTATATTTACCTATATAATAAATAGCATCGACGTTTTGCTTTTTCAAAGCTTTATATTTAGCAAGTTCTTCTTTATCTTTAGGAACAGTAGGGTATTTTTTAAGTTCATTTTCCGAACTTTTTAAAATACTTTCATATTTGCTTATTTTTTGATTCAAATCCTTAATAGTTGCTTGTAAATTCTTATATTGGGGAAGATTTGGCAGATATTTATTATAAAACATAGCCGAAGCGTTAAGTTTTTCCAGCTTTTTATAATATTCAAGCAAAGATTCTATATCCCTATACATTTTTACAGGTAATCCGCTTATTACTCCATAATCTATTTCATATAAAAAATTCGCTGCACTTTGCAAAAACTTGAATAAATCTATATAATTAATTTTAGGTTCTTTTAGCCCATATTCTTTTATATATTTATCATGATGTTTAATTATTCTATACGCTTCATCAAAATAGGACTCTAAAAACTGTTTGGCGTCCACTTATAACCTTTTTAATAAAATTTTAACAAAAAGAAACCCTTTTTTTGTCTTTAAAAACAAATTTACTTAAAAATTTACAATAATCACTGTAACACACATTAAGCCTCTACTCTACATTATGTGTATTTTCATATTGAAGTCTCAAATAATCAAATCCGTTGTATCTATAAAATAAAACTCCACTGTAAAAGAATCTTTTTTTGTTTAAAAACTCAGTGATTTCTTCTATTTCTTGAGTATGCAAATTAATATCGGCATAAATCATTTCACCTCTTAATTTTGCTTTTGTAAATAAAATATTAAATCTATTATCAAAATTTTTAACTTTTCCGTTGATTATTATTCCTGAAATTTTAAGTAGCCTGTTTTCCCAAAATTCAAGCGTTTTTTTTATAGGCCTTATTGTGGCTTTTGAAATTGGAAGATTTGCTTTTTTATATCTGTCATAAATAATTTTTCTATATATTTTAGGAGTATACAGAGAGCGTTTTTGATGTTTAAAAATTTTATATCCTACAAGCGTACCCGAGCGTTTTTCGAATTTTATATCTTTTTGAGCAATCCAGGAAGCCACTTCTCCAAGCTGTAAAGCGGTTTCAACCATTCCATGCTTCAAATTCGCTTTTTGAGAAAAAGGATGAAACATAATAGCTTCTCCGTATATTGCATAAAGACCAAGACTCTCAGCTTTTTTTATTAAATAATCAAACATCTTATTCATAAGCCCTCTTCCCTTATAATCCGGATGAACCACTACAGCTCCTATTTCGCCGTTATAATTATCGTTTTTTGTAAGTAAAAACTGCCCTACAACCTTACCGTCAATTTCGGCAACCACAGGAAAATATTTATCGCTTTTTACCATTTTTTCCCACGTCTTTGGATTATAAAAACTTTTTTTATAATAAGTATCATCATAATTTGCCTTAAAAAGCTCAACTATATCTTCACCATCTCCTTTTTTTATATCTCTGATTATTGCTTCTATTTTATCTTTTACAATAAAAAAAGGAGATGAAATTCCGCTGTGTCCTTTCATTTTAGCTCCTTAATAATATTTGCGAATATCTTAGCGCCTATTATCAAACTTTCTTCATCTATATCAAATCTCGGATGATGTTGAGGATAACAGGTACCTTTTATTTCGTTACAGCTCCCAAGCCTAAAAAACGCTCCCTTAACCACTTTCAGATAATTGGCAAAATCCTCCCCTCCCATAACAGGCTGTTTTAAATCCACCGGTGTTGCTAATTTTTTAGCGGCTTTTACCACTACATCTACCATTTTATCATCATTTATAAGCTCAGGATTTCCAAAACAGTAATGAAAATTATATCTAGCTCCCATGGCTCTGCAAATGCCGGCAGTTGCCTCTTCCATCATCTCTTTTATATTTTGTCTTACCGAATCGTTTAAAGTTCTGACTGTTCCGCTGAGCTTTACATGATCGCAGATAATATTCGGAGCTTTTCCTCCTTCAATGGTACCAAACGATATGACAGCAGGATGAAGAGGGTCTATTCTACGACTCACTATATGATTAATTGAATTTACCACAAGAGATGCCGTTAAAATTGCATCAACTCCTTCATGAGGTCTGGCTCCGTGCGCACTTTTTCCAAAAATTTCAATTTCGAACATATCCGCACTCGCCATCATTTCCCCGTATTTATAACCGATTTCTCCGGTTTTGAGATACGGATACAGATGAAGCCCAAATATCGCACTGACTCCCTCAAGTGCCCCGTCTCTAATCAAATCCTCGCTACCTCCATCCATCACCTCTTCTTTATGCTGGTAAATTCCTCTGATATTAAAGGGAAGTTTATCTTTATGTCTGTTACAAGCAATTAAAAAACCGGTTAAAATCGCCGTATGTCCGTCATGTCCGCAAGCGTGCATTATGCCATCTTTTCTCGACTTATAAGGGACATTATTTTCTTCTTTAATAGGCAAAGCGTCCATATCGGCCCTAAAAGCAACTGTAGGAAGTTTATCATCTACTTTTATATCCACTACCATACCTGCATGATTTTTGTAAGTTTTTATCTCATTTATCCCCTCTTTTTCCAATATACCTTTTATATAGTCTCTTGTAGGATATTCTTCTCCCGAGAGGTCCGGATACATATGAATATGACGTCTTATTTTTATAATTTTATCTTTTAATTTATCAATTTCGGATATAATTTTTTTCATAATTTCTCCTTTAAGGTCAAAAATGATAAAAGAAAAACTAAAATGGAATGAAAAATATAAAACTCTTACACCTAAACCTCCAAGCACTCTTTTAGATTTTATTCCGGAGACAAAAAATAAAAAAGCCCTTGATTTGGCCGGCGGTCTTGGTCGTAATGCTATAGCTCTTTTACAAAAAGGCTATGACGTCACTTTAATCGATATAAGCGACATTGCCATATCAAAAATAAACAATCCGAAAATAAAAAAAATTTGTCTTGACCTTGATAATTATATTATACCACAAAATGAGTATGATATTATTATAATGATTAAGTATTTTAATTTAGATTTACTAAAACAAATCCCAAAATCATTGAAAAACAACGGATATTTCATATTTGAAACTATAAATAAATACCCTATAGGTAAAACTGAATTTTTTGAGATATTTAAGGATTTCGAAATAATTTTTTTTAATGAAAATCCGTTTCAGTTTGTGGGTAAAAAACGGTAAAATTTCAATAAAAAGGCCGTAAATGGATGTTATAGAATTATTTAAAAAACTTTTAAGTTTTAAATCGATTACCCCAAACGACGACGGGGCAATGGAGTTTATAAAAAATTATCTAAACGATTTTGAAATAATAGAGAGTAAAAAAGAAGGCGTAAAAAATCTTTTTATTTATAAAAAATTCGGTGAAGGTGAACATTTATGCTTTGGTGGACATATAGACGTAGTACCACCTGGAGAGGGATGGAAAAGCGACCCATTTACCCCTACAGAAAAAGAGGGATTCATATACGCAAGAGGCGCTCAGGATATGAAAAGCGGCCTTGCGGCATTTTTGTGGGCTATGAAAAACACTAAAAATTTCAACGGGACTCTAAGCGCACTTATTACAAGCGACGAAGAAGGAGATGCCATTTGGGGCACAAGGTATATGCTTGAAATTTTAAAAGAAAAAAACATGATTCCTGATTACGCAATAGTCGCAGAACCCACCTGCGAAGAGAAATTCGGGGACGCTATGAAAATAGGAAGAAGAGGCTCTATTAACGGAGTACTTAAAAAAATAGGTCTTCAAGGACATGCGGCATATCCTGAAAAATCTATAAACCCTATCCATAAAGTAGCTCAGGTTTTACATAAAATAGCAGGAGTCAATTTAGACGAAGGAGATGAATTTTTTGCTCCTAGTAAATTTGTGGTAACGGACATAAGAGCCGGTATGGAAGTTACAAATGTAACTCCGGGTGAGCTTAAAATGATGTTTAATGTAAGAAACAACACTCATACAGATAAAGAAAAAATCAAAAATTTTATCCATAAATATTTTAAAGATATGAACTATACGCTCGAACTAACCCAAAGTGCCGAACCTTTCATAACCGACCCTAATACAAAAGTAGTAAAATTACTTGATAAGGCTATTCAAAAAGAGACAGGAATAACTCCTAAACACTCAACCGCAGGGGGAACAAGCGATGCCAGGTTTTTTGCTAAACACGGCGTAAAAGTAGTAGAATTCGGGGTAAAAAACGACACAATTCACGCTCCAAACGAAAGAACAACAAAAGATGAAGTCATAAAACTTTCAAAAATATTTAAAGACGTAATCGAGGAGTGGAAGTGAAGGTATATGAACTTAAAAAAGGAGATAAAATAATACATAAGGAAGAAATTTTAGAATTTGAAGAAATAAGAGGAGATAAAGCTATTTTTATAAATGAGCGGTTTGAAGAAAAAATTTTTCCAGATTTTTTAGATATAGAAGAAATCGGAGAATTTTATGAAACTGCTTCTTTTAAAGTTTCTTTTAATGCTCCTTCACTTTTTTAATTTTTAAACTCTACGTTTACTATCTCCCCTATTTTTAAACCTTTTCCTACAATTTCCACTTTATAACTAGTAATATACTTATCATCAGGCACTTTCCATATTTTTTTTATTTTAAAGTCTCTTTTTTTACCGTCTATATATATCTTTTTATTTTTTATTTTATCTATTTTTTCCAAAGGTACATATACGTTAAGTTTTACCAAAGAAATATCGTCAATCTCTACAACAGGAGTCCCAGGTGCCACATAATCACCTTTATTTACCAATACTTTATCTACATATCCATTTACTTTTATATTTTTTTTATTAATCGTGTCTTTTAATTTTTCTATTGAAGCGTTAATTCCGTTTAACTGATTTTTCAGATTAATAAGCTGATTTTTAGCAGCTATATAATCATAAAACTTAATATTTTTTTCTTCCACAGACTTGGTTTTTAAATTTTTATATCTTCTGTAAGTATCAAATTTTCTTTTAAGTATTTCTTTTTGATTTTCTATCTCCTCTTGCAAAAATTTCTTTTGGTTTAAAAGTTTATTAAGTTCTATTTTTTCCTGATTATCATCTATTTTTACTATAAGACCCTTATAATAACCTGCTTCTTTTTTCTTATCGCAAAACACTACGCTTCCAGCAATACTTGATTTTATAGTAAATGTATCATAAGGCTCTACTCTCGCACTAAAAGCAAATAAAAACACCCCTATTATCAATCCTAAAAATTTTTTCATTTATATCCCTTCCGCTAATTTTTCATAACTTTCACTATTTCCTTCTATAAAAGCCCTGACTATCGGGTTTTGAGAATTTTTAAACTCCTCCACCGTTCCAAACTCTATTATTTCTCCGTTATATAAAAAAGCAACAAAATCAGCACTCTTAAACGTTTCTTTAAGATCATGGGAAATAACTACGCTTGTCATATTATAATCACGGTTTAAGTGCATAATCATTCTGGTTATTTTATCGCTTATCACCGGGTCTAAACCGCTTGTAGGCTCATCATATAAAATATATTTCGGCTTTAAAATAATAGCCCTAGCCGTTGCGGCCCTTTTTCTCATACCTCCGCTTAACTCATGAGGAAAAAGATAAGCAACTCTACTTGCCTCAAGCCCTACCATCTCCAACGTTTCAAAAACCCTTCTTTTTATAGCATCTTCTTTTAAAGAAGTATGTTCCCTTAAGGGAAAAGCGACATTTTCATAAATATTCATACTGTCAAATAAAGCCCCCTCTTGAAAAGTAAACCCCACTTTTTTTCTTATTTCGTAAAGAGTCTGTAAATCGGCATCCGCAACATTTACGCCATCCACCCATATTTCTCCGGCCGTGGGCTTTAAAAGACCTACTATATGTTTTATAATAGTGGATTTACCCTGTCCCGACATTCCCATAATATAGGTAATTTTTCCATCAAAAATATCAAGATTAACATCTTTTAAAACAACTTTTTCGCCGAATACTTTTTTCAAATGTTTTATTTTTATCATAAAAAACCTTAAGTTTTTTTTAAGAATTTTATCAAAAATATGGTATAATATATATAGAAATATTTTACTCCTAAGGAGGGGAAAATGAAAATAAACAATAATATGGCAAATTATATCAACAATAACTTAAATAAAGTTAACGAAAATATTGAAAAAATTGCAAATCCGGCAAAAACCGAAAATATAGTAAATGCTTTTGTTGAAGATGTTTTTAATTCCGAAATAGACACTTCTTTTCAGCAAATAAATAATTTTAACGAAGCAATAGGATTTATGCAAATAGCTGACGGGGCTTTAAATAATATAAGCGATAATTTAAACAATATAAAAACTTTACAAACAGCAGCAAATAATGCCGCTTTAAACAGCGATAATTTATCAGCTATAAACGAACAGATTCAAAAATACGCTCAAAATATAAACGACACTTTAAACCAGACAACTTATAACGATAAAAGTGTATTCGGTCAGTTTAATTTTAACGGAACGGAAATAAATACATCAATGCCTTCTTTTTCAATAGAAAATATGGAAGATTTTGAAAAAGCTTTAAACAGCGCAAGAAGCAGTATAGGAGCGTTTCAAAACGAAGCGGTTTCAAAAATTGATAATTTATCAACTTACGTAATTAACTTATCAAAAGCAAAATCTCAAAACGAAGTTGACGTGGCTAAAGCAATCACCGGTATGAAAAACAGCGAAGTTACGTTAAATGCAGCTGTTTTAGCCCAGGTTCATAAAATGAATCTTTCTCATGAAAGTTTAATGAATCTGTTAAAAGGATAAAAAATGAATGTCTCTTTTTATCCTTTAAGCTTTTTACCCATAAATCCTTATCAAACCAAACCTGTAACGTTTAATCCGGAGTATGTAAATAATTTAATCGCTTTAAGAATTACGGATTATTTTTTACCTACTCAATTTGCCTCTAACCCTTTATTCGCTAAAGTAGACGAATTTCATCAAAAAATAGGCATATTACAAACAGCTACAAACGCAGTGGATAAAATACTTTCATATGTGGATATTTTAAAAAATATAAATGAACCGACAGAAGATATTTTAAAAGAAATTTCCAAAGAGATAAACTCAACCGTTAAAAATACAACATTTAACGATTTGCCGGTCTTCAATCAGACCCTTAAAATAGGAGATAAAGATTTTTCTTTATCAATTCCGGTATTTAATCCCGACGAAATGTCAATCGAAGAGTATGAAAAACTTCTTCTTGAAAAAAAAGAGTCTTTTATAGACGCTTTAAAAGAATTTTCTTTACAAACACCTTTTTCAAACACTAAAATAAATCCTGTCGATTTTGAGACATTTTCATCTATTCTTAAAAGCGGTTCTTTACTGCAGGCTTATAATACAAATTTAATTAATCCTTTAACTCTTGAACTTCTTTTAAGCTTAAATTAAGAGTTAATTAAACTCCATATCATCTTAAAAGCAATAATGTATAAAAGTATTCCGATTATTTTTTTGATATGGTGCTGTTCAAGTTTAAAGTGCATAAAATAGTTTCCTATATATCCCCCGGCTATTGCCCCAAGCGTAGCAACGCCTAAAATTACCCAGTCAATTTTTACAAAGCTCATATACGTCAAAAATGCCGCAAACGTTGAAAAAGGAATTACAAAACTAAGAGTAACAGCCAGTTTTTTAGCATCAAATCCCAAAAGAATCAATACCGGCATAAGTAAAGCACCCCCTCCAATTCCAAGAAGTCCGCTTATAAACCCTACAACGGCTCCTATTAATACCATAATCCATGGTTTTGTGAAATGGAATTTCTGCTCTTTTTTGCCAAAAAGAATCATACTTGCACTAAAAAATAAAAACAGGGCAAAAAGCCATTTTACTTCATGAACAGGTACATGTTTTGAATAAAGCGCCCCTATAGGTGAAAAAGCGGCAAGTGAAATTGCAAGCGGCAAGGCGAATTTAATGTCCAAAACTTTTCTTTTTATATTCATTATTGTCGCGGTTACGGTCGTGGTTGTATTAACAAAAAATCCTATTGCTTTTGCAAAGTTAAAACCCACCCCCACCCAGTGTAACACAAGAATTAACGCAACGGCGCTTCCAACGCCGCCAAGGGCGAAAAATGCACTTAAAACGGTTGAAACTATAAAAATTTCAAAATAAAACATTTTAATTTCCTTTTAGTGAAATAAGAAAAAAAGAAGAGAATTAATCTTCTAAGAATTTTTTAGCTTCCCCGCCTCTTAATTTTTTCATAAGTTCAAGCAGTCCTTCTTCAAGATATGTGGCGTTAAATCCTTTTTCTTTTAAAAATGCAGCTGCAAAAGGAGAGCGTGTGCTGCCAGGACATGCCGCTACAATCAGCTTGTCTTTTGGAAGTTTGTCAAGGTTTGCTTCAATTTCATTGGGTGCTAGTTCGATGGCGAATTTAACTCCCCAGACTTTTTTTTCAAACGGCATTCTTATATCAAGCAATACCGCTTTTCCTTCTTTATAAAGTTTAACAAATTCTTCAATGTTTGTTTTTAACTCTTTACTTCCTGCAGGTGTTGCATATTTAATCATTTTTGCTCCTTTATTTTTTTATTATCCGGGTCAGTTGAATAAGCAAGCATTGGGACATATATTAACGTCAAAAGCGTTCCAATCAACAAACCTCCCACTGCAACATTTGCAAGCGGTGATAATCTTTCAAGTCCCACCGCCTGTTCAAGAGCAATAGGAATCATTCCCGCAATTGTACCAAAAGCAGTCATCATAACGGGTCTGAATCTGACTTTAACACTCTCAATTGCGGATTCAAACGGAGATTTACCTTCTTTTTTATATTCTTTATAAAAGTCTATTAACAATACCGCATTTTTGATAATAATACCAAACAGTAACAATAATCCCACCATGCTAGGCATACACGAAGGCTTATGAGCTATTAACAAAGCCCAACTAGCTCCAATCATTGAAAGAGGTAAAACAAGTATCATAACAAGTGAAA
>NZ_JBMXVQ010000115.1:0-2419 GCF_053999135.1 Caminibacter sp. | reverse complement strand
AAAAAGAATCTATTGCCGATGCAGCCTGGGGACGTACCGAGTACATGGGCGGATACTACAGCCCTTGAGAGGGAGCTTGGATATAAACCGAAAGTGGATGTAAAAGAGGGAATTAAAAAATTTGTTGAGTGGTACAGGGAGTTTTATAATATTTAATTAAATTGGGTATAATATTGAATATCCGAAACATTTTTGGATAAATTCAACGCCTGAGGGCAATAAGGAAAAAAATGAAGAAGCTTTTTTTTATGTTGTTTGTGTTGGCAGTAGGTTTGTTTGCAAAGATGAATATTAATACCGCTACGGCGGATGAACTGTGTTCTCTTAAGGGAATAGGGCATGCTAAAGCTGTGGCTATTATTGAGTATAGGGAAAAACATCCTTTTAAAAAGCCTGAGGATATTATGAACGTAAAAGGCATAGGTTTTAAGATTTTTGAAAAAATCAAAGATGAAATCGAGGTGAAGGAAGAAAAATGAAAAAACTTTCAGTAATAGGCTTAGGCTACGTTGGCCTGCCTTTAGCTGTAGCATTCAGTGAAAAATATAAGGTAACAGGATTTGATATAAACCAAAAAAGAGTGGATGAATTAAATAAAGGAATAGATACTACTTTAGAAGTTAGTGAAGATGAATTAAAATCAGCTTTAACCAATAACCAATTACAAATAACCAGTAACCTTGAAGACATAAAAGATTCTAACATATATATAATAACCGTTCCGACTCCAATAGACAATCACAAAAACCCCGATTTAACACCCCTTAAAAAAGCCAGCGAAACAGTTGGGAAAGTATTAAAAAAAGGTGATATCGTAATTTATGAAAGTACAGTATATCCCGGATGTACGGAAGAAGTGTGTGTTCCTATTTTAGAAAAAGTAAGCGGACTTAAGTTTAATGAGGATTTTTTTGTAGGATATTCACCTGAGAGAATCAATCCCGGAGATAAAGAGCATACCGTCAAAAAAATCCTTAAGGTAACGTCGGGAAGTACTCCTAAAATTGCAAAAGAGATAGATGAACTTTATGCAAGTATTATAGAAGCCGGAACCCATTTAGCACCATCAATTAAAGTGGCAGAAGCCGCAAAAGTAATAGAAAACACTCAAAGGGATATAAACATAGCGTTTGTAAACGAACTTGCACTTATATTTGATAAATTAAATATTGATACCAAAGATGTATTAGAAGCCGCAGGGACTAAATGGAACTTTTTAAAATTTACTCCGGGACTTGTAGGAGGGCATTGTATAGGGGTAGATCCGTATTATCTTACATACAAAGCAAAAGAGATAGGATATCATCCCGAAATTATAATAGCCGGCAGAAGACTTAATGACAATATGGGAATATTCGTAGCCAATAAAGTAATAAAACTTATGATACAAAAAGGGCATACAATAAAAGGCTCAAGAGTATTGGTATTAGGAATCACATTTAAAGAAAACTGTCCCGATATAAGAAACAGCAGGGTAATAGACGTAATAAGGGAACTTGAAGAATTCGGAGTAAATATAGACGTATATGACCCATGGGCTGATCCACAAGAGGTAAAACAAGAATACGGAATTGAATTAATGGAGAATGAAAAATTGAAAATAGAAAATTATGACGGAATTGTTTTAGCAGTTGCCCATAAAGAGTTTAAAGAAATAGAGGAAAAAATAAAAAAGGCAAAACAAAACTCAAATCTTGTTGTTTATGATATTAAAAGTTTTTTTGACAAATCCATTGTTGATGGGAGATTGTGATGAAAAAGTTTGCATTAATAGGAGCTGCCGGATATATAGCACCAAGGCATATGAAAGCAATTAAAGATACAGAAAACAATTTAGTAGTAGCACTTGATAAATGCGACAGTGTAGGGATAATTGACAGTTATTTTCCGGAAGCTGATTTTTTTATAGAATTTGAGAGGTTTGACAGACATGTAGATAAACTTAGAAGAAACGGTGAAAAAATTGATTATGTAAGTATAACAACTCCTAATTATCTGCATGATGCTCATATAAGATGGGCTTTAAGAAGCGGAGCGGATGCAATATGTGAAAAACCTCTTGTGCTTAATCCTTGGAATATAGACGCTTTAAAAGAAATTGAAAAAGAAACCGGAAAAAAAGTTTATAATATATTACAACTCAGACTTCATCCTTCAATTATTGCATTAAAAGAGAGAGTAACAAAAGAGCTTCAGGAAAATCCTGATAAAGTTTATGATATTGATTTAACATATCTTACAAGCAGGGGAAAATGGTATTTTATAAGCTGGAAAGGTGATGAGAGTAAAAGCGGAGGAATTGCAACTAATATAGGAGTTCATTTTTATGATATGTTAAGCTGGATTTTTGGAGAGGTTGAAGAAAATATTGTTCATCTCAAAACATCTTATGCCAATGCCGGGTTTTTAAAACTTAAAC
>NZ_JBMXVQ010000114.1:0-2241 GCF_053999135.1 Caminibacter sp. | reverse complement strand
TGCGTGCTATAAAAACTCCGTCAAAAATGATTGCTGATGTTTTGAACATCAGTCCTGGTTCAGTGGATTTGAGATTTACACGAGCTATCAATTTATTAAGGAGCTTAATTTAAAATAAAACATAAGGAGTGTTGATGAGTATGAAAAGATTTTTTGCTTTTATCCTTGTTTTTTTAATCTTGTTTTTATAGCTGTTTCAAATATAAATGTGTATGCAAAAAGGGCTTTGTCTGTTCAGGCATTACAAAAGATGCTTAAAGCCTGGGTGTCAATAAGGAGTTGTCCCGAAATTTTCTCTAAGTTTGGAGGGATAAAAAAAAATTTTAATTAAATTTTTGGGAGTTATAGGAAACAAAAAAAATTTTTCTATTGACGATAATTAAAAAATGTGCCTCTTTTTGAGGAAAAGTGTATTATACTAATAATTGGAAAGCATACCCAAAAAAGACACCTAAAAAATTTTGTTTTAATCAAAGCAAGGTTGAGATTGGGTTATAGATTTAGTCAAAACTAACAAAATATCAGGAGGTAGAAAATGTTCTCAAATAACTGTCAAAAATTGTTAGTAAATATTTTGGTGGTTCTGTTTATTTTGATATTTTTCGCTTGTGACAGTAACAATGGAAGTGACACTGAAAATAATAATCATTCTGCTGAAGAATCATCTTCTGTAAACCAAGAGGTAAATTACAGGGTGTATGGATTGAATTTTAGCCCATATATAGAAGATCAAGATCCAAATTTTGGTGTTAAAATTAGTGAAGAACAAATTAGAACACGAATGGAAATTATCGCTGGTAATACAAGTTGGATACGCACTTTTGGTAGTACCCATGGCCTCGAAAAATGTGGTTTCATAGCTCATGATTTAGGTTTAAAGGCTGCTCTGGGTGCATGGCTTGATGCCAATAAAACTACCAACGAAGAAGAGATCAACAATCTTATAATGAATGCTAAAGCTGGTGATGCGGATATGTTAATTGTTGGAAGTGAAGTTTTACTAAGACAAGATTTATCTGAAGAGGAATTGATTGACTATATTAATAGGATTAAAGAAGAGGTACCAGATATTCCAGTTGCTTATGCAGATACATATGCAACTTTTTTAAATCATCCAAATATCATAGATTCCATTGATGTAATTATGGTAAATTATTATCCATACTGGGAAGGAATAAGAGTTGAGGATGCTGTGGCGGTATTGAACTATTGGCACCAAAAAATTTTAGAGATAGCTGGAGGAAAAAAAGTCATTGTGTCTGAAACTGGATGGCCAAGTGATGGTGAGCAAATTGGTGATGCTATTCCTTCTTTAGATAACGCTAGTTATTACTTTCTCAATTTTGTCTCCTGGGCTAGAGCTAATAATGTGGATTACTTTTATTTTGAGGCCTTTGATGAACCCTGGAAGGCTAAATACGAAGGACCACAAGGTGCTCATTGGGGGATATGGGACAAGGATGGAAATATGAAACAAGGAATGAATCGTGTATTTGAGGGTGAAATTATGGAAGATAATTGGAGTGAGTTTCCTGTTCCTGGTGGTCCAGGTGATCCCACTATAGAACTAACCTACATTCCACCTTATGGGAGTTTTGAAAATCTTAAAGGACAAGTTTGGCATGTTAATCCTTATGAATACAATATAGTAGTATATATCTATGTTAAACCCGGCATTTATCTTAATGGTGGTTGGTGGATTAAACCGTATGCAAATAACCCTTTAACTCCAATAAATTATGATGGAAGTTGGGAATGTGATATTACTACTGGAGGAGTTGATCAAAATGCCACAAAGATCGCAGTTTTTCTCGTGCCTGATGGGTATGAGCCTCCTTGTTTAGGAAATGCTCCTTCCTTGCCTTCGGAACTGGACGAAAACGCTGCTGCCAAATTAGAAATTGAGAGAACGCCTTAAAACAATTATTTGCTTGTGTCTTAGTCAGCATGAAATATCACGCTGACTAAGACATTAGTGAGTTCTATATGGTATAAGTGTCTTCTATATTTTATCTTATAAACAAATTCAAATTCGGAATTTTGTATAACTTAGTCGACGCTTAAAAAACATTTTATTAAGTTTTACCCAAAAATTCTTCCACACTCTTTTTGGCTTGAGACTAAAATTTTTTCATCAGCTATTAATTTTTATATTTTTTTGTAAAAAAGTGACGAAAAAATAAAAAGGAACAAAATAAGGCCAGCTGATCCGTCAGCTTTTTGAAGTTGTAAGCTGCTGCT
>NZ_JBMXVQ010000113.1:0-18535 GCF_053999135.1 Caminibacter sp. | reverse complement strand
CTTTTATTTCTTCTCTTATTATGCTAATATTCTCTTTGATGCTTTTCATATTGGGATACAAGCAATTTGTATCCCATTTCTTGTTTCTTTTACTTACTTTTTTTTATTTTTGACGACTAGTGAGATCTTTTTTAAAAAATCATCGTCAATAGCCGTTTTTGCCAAAAAAACAGAAGAGATTATCTTTAAAAGTTCTTTTTTCGATTTTTCAGTGTTAAAAGAGAGATAAGGAATAGAGTTTCCAAGAAACATAAAAGAGTTTTTAACCGGCATATTGTAGCGTAAAAATTCAAAAACCAAATCCTCTTTTTTCAAAAACGCTCTTTTATATTCCAAAAACCTCTCATAAGACAACTTGTAATGATTCTTAAAAAACTCATTAGACTCAAGATTTTTAATATTGCTTTTAATCCGCTTGACATCCATTGCTATTAAATCGTTGTTGTAATAAAGATACAAACTTGCGTAAAGTATATGATAATTTAATTTATTTTCCTCTTCTTTTAGGAGATTAATTTTATATAAAATATCGCTGCTGTTAACAAAATGCTCTTTTGCAAACTTATTAAAATAAAAAACTCCCGCTATTACTGTCAATCCTATTAAACCTGCTATCCATACTTTAAACGATTTCATTTACCGCTCTTTAGTATTTTAGGCATTTCGCCCGTAAGTGTTTGAAAAAAGGCATAAATAGCATCCACGTCTTTTTCTGGCAAATCTATACCTAAATTATACCTTCCCATTAACACTATAGCCTTTTTTAAATTTTTCACACTTCCGTCGTGCATATAAGGGGCCGTAACGGCTATATTCCTAAGACTCGGAACTTTATATACATATTTATCTTCTTCCCGTTTTGTAACCTCATACCTGTCTCTTCCCCTTGGAAGAGATATCTTCTCAAAAAACACACCAAGCTTTTGAAATGAGTTTCCCCCCATATTAACACCGTTGTGACATGTTACACAGCCGTATGCCTTAAAAAGAAAATATCCTCTTTTTTCTTCTTCGTTTAAAGCTTTTTTATCTCCTTTAAGATATTTGTCAAATCTGCTGTTTGGAGTAATAAGAGCTTTTTCAAATTCGGCAATAGCGTCATAAACCATATCTGCTGTAATATAATCGCTTTTATATACGTTTTTAAAAAGCTTTTTATACACAGGATTGGCATTTACTCTCTTTTCCAACAGCTCATCGGTCATATCCATCTCAAAATGGTCCTGATTTGCCATTCTGGCCTGCTCCTGTAAGGTTTTAGCCCTTCCGTTCCAAAACTGCCAGCAGTTAAATACGGCGTTAAAAGCAGGCGGGGAGTTCATAGGTTTATCAATTCTACCAAATACCCCTATTGAAAACTGTTTATTATCCGCCCCTCCAAATTGAGGCTCATGACAGGAAGCACATCTGACTTTACCGTCTCTTGAAATATTAGGGTCAAAAAAAAGTATTTTTCCTATAAAAGCTTTATCTTTATTATAATCTACGTGTTCGGGAATAGGAACAATCGGCTGTGCGTTTAACATAACGAATATCGCCAATATCAAAAATTTTTTCACAAAATCCCTTTCTTAATAAGTATAACACTCAATCCTTTTAAGCTTCTCTTCAAAATCCACCCTCTCAAAATCAAGTTCGCTTAAAGAGGCTATTGTCCCTTTTCTTATATTTTCATAAGGATGCGTATATAAATTAAACCCAAGCTTATATAAAGCGCATCTAACAGGCGTTGCCACGGAATATGTGGTTAAAACGCCTTTTGGGTTTATAATTTTTTTTATATCCTCAAAATACCCTTTAGTCCAGAGCTCTTTATTCACTTTCGGTGAAAAAGCGTCCTGATATATTATATCAACTTTTTTCAAACTTTTTATAAATTCCCTCGCATCTTTTATTTGAACATCTATTGTAACATTTTCATCTTTATAATACAAATTTTCGCTGACCTTATTTATTATATGTTTAATGGAATTAAATTCTGATGGATAATCAAAATTTTTAAGGCTTTTTATAAGATTCAAATCAAGTTCGGGAGAGATTATTTTCAGTTTAACCCCCTCGGGTCTTTTAAGAACGCTTAAAAAAGAATTATATCCAAGCCCGAAACATATATCCAAAATAACTATTTCCCCTCCGAAATAATCGTTTTTTTCAGCTACTTTAAAAGCCGGATAAATATGCTTGTATAAAGATTCTACAACAGCCCCCTCGCTTGAATGGTAACATTCGTTATATTTAAAACTCTTTAGAGTAAAACTGCCGTCTTTAGTTTTGACCCTGCTCCATTCAGTCATTTTCAACAACCTCGACCAATGCGTTAAAAAGCGTTATAACATCCTTATCTGCTCTTCTGAGGTGTTTTGTCAAGTTATAACTTATAATCCAAAGCATTTTAGAACCTATTTGAGGATAGGTATCCACTAAAGAAATAAAATCATTATGGTCGATTTCAAGTATTTTACTGTTTTTAGCCGCTTTTATAGTAGAACTTACAAGTCCCCTGTCTATTAAGTTCACTTCTCCAAAAAGCTCATCACTAGGCGCTTTAATATTGGTAATTACATATTCGTCCTCATAAACAGTAGCTTTCATAACGCTTATTTCCCCCTCTAAAAGCAAAAACGCCTTTTGGGAAAAATCGCCCTCCTTTACTATAATTTCACCTTCTCTCACATCTCTTTTAATAAAAAAATCAACCGCTATTTTATATTCCTTATCGTCCAATGTCTTAAACAAAGGATGTTCTCTCATAATATCTCCTCTATAATCAGCTGAATTTCGTTATTATAATCGTTAAAACCCACGGAAAACTTAAATTTTATATACTCTTCAAAATCTTCATCAAAATTAAAAATAACGGCTGGCAAAAAACAGTCTTCTTGAGAAAGAACAAGCTTATAATGATTGTCTTTGAGATTATAAACATATTCCACCTTAGCTTCAGCCGTAAATTTAGGTTTTGGATTACCCTCTCCATAAGGCTCAAACTCTTTTAAAATTTCATATAAATCATAATCTATTTCTTTAAAAGGCAGTTCTCCTAAGACAAAATCCTCAATATAAAAATCTTCTTTTTGATATTTTTTAACTTTTTCGTTAAGTTTTTCTTTTAAAAATTTTAAATTTTTCTCTTTCAGTTTCAATCCGCAAGCCATTTTATGGCCGCCAAACCCTTCAAGAATATCCGAACACTCCTCAACCATTTCAAATATATCTATATTTCCAAGACTTCTGCCGCTTCCTTTATAACCTTCGGCAGTTTTACTTAAAACTATAGCCGGTTTTTTATAGCGGTGAACGAGTCTGCTTGCTATTATTCCTACAACACCTTCGTGAAAATCTCCCTCAACAACCAAAAAACCGTCACTTTCGTCAATTTTTATCTGTTCAAGAATATTTTTTTCTATCTCTTTTCTTTTATTGTTTATCCCGTCAAGCTCAAGCCACAATTTAAAAGCCTCTTCATCGTTTTGGGAAATTAAAAACCTAAAAGCCAAAGAGGCATGACTTACTCTTCCAGCGGCATTAAGACGCGGTGCCACCTGAAAAGCTATATCTTCGCTTTTAAGCTCCTTTTGAAAAAATCTTTTTATAGCCGCACTAAAAGGTTTTAACGCCCTATTTAATCTTTTAAGCCCCATATTAACAAGGGTTCTGTTCATATGAGTAAGGGGCATAACATCTGCTATAACGGCAATGGAGAGCATATCCAAAAATTCCCTTAAATCGGTATTTAATTTCATTTGATGTTTTAAAGCCGCACATAAATACCATGCAACCTCAGCCCCGCATATCTCCTTAAAAGGAAAATCGGGGGATGTTTTAGGATTAACGATTGCGTAAGCTTTTGGAAGGTTATCACAAGAAACAGGGGTGTGATGGTCGGTTATTATTAAATCTATTCCTTTTTCTTTACATATTTTAGCGGCTTCAAAAGAAGTAATACCGTTATCTACGGTAATTATCAAATCGGCTTTTATTCTCTCAAGCAGTTTTGGACTAAGGCCGTATCCCTCTTCAAACCTGTCTGGAATAACTATTTCAAAATTATCGTAAAAGTTTTTAAAAAAAAGATGCATAATAGAAGAACTAACAACCCCGTCAACGTCGTAGTCCCCAACAACAACTATTTTTTCTTTTTTCTCAACAGCTTTTTTTATGCGTAAAGAAGCTTTTGTTATATCGTTTAAAAGAGAAAAATGGGGAAGATTAAGAGAACTTAATTCCTCTATCCTGTTTGAGAGAATTCTTCTGATTTTATCTTTTGTCAGCATCTTTTACATTTATATGCGTTTTCCACAAAAGACATAATTACCTTATTGGGATTTTTAAGTTTATTGGTAAATTCCGGATGAAACTGAACCCCTACAAACCAAGGATGGTCTTTAAGCTCAACAGCTTCTATAAGCCCTTCTTTACTTTTACCGCTTACAAGCATACCGTTTTTTTCAAGCTCTTTTTCATAAGCGCTGTTAACTTCGTATCTGTGGCGGTGTCTTTCTATTACTTTATCCGTTTTATAAGCCTCATGTAGTTTTGTATCCGGTTTAATCAGACACTCGTATCCCCCAAGCCTCATAGTCCCGCCAAGAGGAGATGTATGCGTTCTTATCTGTTTTTGTCCGCTAGCGTCAATAAATTCGTCTATAAGATATACTACAGGCTCGCTGGTATCAGGGTCAAACTCCTGAGAATTGGCGTATTTAAGCCCTAAAACGTTTCTGGCGAATTCTATAACAGCCAGCTGCATTCCAAGACATATACCAAGATAAGGTATTTTGTTTTCCCTGGCGTATTTAATGGCTTTTAATTTACCCTCAACTCCTCTTTCCCCAAAACCTCCGGGAACCAGAATACCGCTAACTTCCGAAAACGTTTCGGCCATTTCCTCTTCGCTCATTTTTTCAAGTTTTTCACTGTCCACCCATTCTATATCGACTCTCATATCAAGATGAGCCCCACTGTGGATTAAAGACTCTATAAGAGATTTATATGATTCTTTAAGCTGCAGATATTTTCCTACAAACGCTATTTTCACCTCTTTTTGAGGAGATATGATTTTTTTAACCAGATAGTTCCATTCACTCATATCCGGATGAAGTTCACCTAAATCAAGCTGTCTGGCAATAGGCTTTAAAATATCTTGATTTAAAAAATTTAAAGGCACCTGATAAACGGTAGGAGCGTCAACCGCCTCAATTACCGAATCTCTTTCTACATCACAAGAGTCTGCCAGTTTTTCTTTTAAAGATTTTGGAAGGGGTTTTTCCGTTCTGCAAACAATCATATGAGGAGTTATTCCTATACGTCTGAGTTCCTGAACGCTGTGCTGAGTGGGTTTGGTCTTAAGCTCTCCGGCGGCTTTAATGTAAGGAATAAGAGTTACATGAACAAACATGGCGTTATTTTTTCCTACTTCGTGTTTAATCTGTCTGACGGCTTCTAAAAAAGGCAGTCCTTCTATATCCCCGACAGTTCCTCCAAGTTCAACAACTACTACGTCAACATCTTTTGCGACGTCTTTTATTCTTCTTTTAATCTCATCCGTAATATGAGGGATAATCTGAACCGTTTTTCCAAGATAATCTCCGCGCCTTTCTTTTTCTATTACGCTTAAATATATCTGTCCTGTAGTAAAGTTATTTTTTTTGCTTAAATTCTTATTTAAAAACCTTTCGTAATTTCCTATATCCAAATCCGTCTCAGCCCCGTCTTCCGTTACAAAAACCTCTCCGTGTTCAAAAGGAGACATAGTCCCGGGGTCGACGTTAATATAAGGGTCTATTTTTACCATTGAAACTTTAAGCCCGCTATGCTGCAAAAGAGTGGCTATCGAAGCCGATGTTATACCTTTTCCAAGAGAACTTAAAACACCGCCCGTTACAAAAATATATTTTGTCATTTATTCCCTTTTTTATTGAAATTATATCATTTTAATAATTTTATTTCCTCATCAAAATAACCAGGAAGCGTATCGTAAGGATTACTCCCGCTATCATCCGTCACATAAAGATACCTGCATCTGTATTTATATAAAATGTCTTTCATTTGAGTCTCATTTGCGTCATATACAATAATAGAGGATTTATCAGTATATGTTTCACACGTTTTATTTGGAATTAAAGAAGCATTTCCTTCATAAACAACAATATTATCCGCTAAAGAAAAATAAACGGCGTTTGGCATAGTCCCGGGATTTAAAACAATGTAATAATCCCCTTTTGATAAAATATAGTCTTTAAGGTCGCTGTAATAATCATAATGAACCGCATCACTGGTAACTTCATCTATAAAAAAGCCTTCTATCTTGGGATAAAATTCTATCCATTTATCTATTTCGTCTTTAACTATTTCTATATTTCTTTGAGCGTAAGTGGTATATACATATCCAACCGGTTTCTTGCCTTTTGCAATCAAATCTTCTATTTTATGGGTATAAAAACTGTCTTTACTGTCCCCAGGACCGTTGTCGGGATTTACAATAGCCACAATATCCGCATCAGCGTCTATTACTTTTTGCCATAAATCACTGTCATAAAAATAAGCCGGTATTATCAATCCCCTATTAGAACTCTCCTTTACAACGCTAATCCCGCAACTAGTTAAAAACAATATCCCTATAAGAAGGAAATATTTTTTCATAACCGTCCTTTTTAGTTTCAATTTTATCACATTTTATGATAAAATGCGGTTTGCAAAACAAATTTTGAAGAAAGGTGGTGAGAGCAGTGCCAGGAATCGTAGTACATCCGGGAGAAGATTTCGAATCTGCTTACAGAAAGTTTAAAAGACAGGTTGACAGAAACCTTATCGTAGTTGAAGTTAGAAAAAGAAGATTTTACGAACCTCCAAGCGAAAGACGCAAAAAAGAAAAAATCGCTACTCGTAAAAAAATCCTTAGAAAACTTTGGATGCTTAGAAGATACGAAAGCAGATTATAATCTGCTTTTTTTCTTTTTTCTTTTATTAAATTCACAGACACTGTTTTTAAATTTTAAACAAAAAAGAAAAAGACCCCTTATTTACCAAAAACGGCATCAAACATAGAGTCTTTTCCCTCGTTATTGATTTTTTTAGCCTCTTTTTCCGGTTTTCTCAAAACAGCCCCCGTCACAGCTTTTCCTTCTATTACTCTTCCATGGGAAATTTTCGGAAGCACTTTTGTGATTTTTACTTTTCCTATATATTCTTCATCTCTTCCTAAATATTCTTTAGTATAAGGGTCATACAGTTTTTCTCCAAGGGCGTATACCTCAAACACGTCGCCTTTATGTATAAACTTACCGCCCATATTAATCAAAACCCTTTTTCCTGAAACCCTTATTATTTTTGGAGGATATATATTAAAAATAATCTGCTCTACCAATACCTGTGCTATTTTATCTGCGGCTAAAGCCACTATGCTCTCAGGTCTTGTTTTATTCTCCGGAATATCAAACTCAATATCAATCGTATCTGCCCATTTTATCTGCTGAGTAGGAATATTTAAAATTCTGTAACTTATAGTCGCATATCCTTTTTTTTCGCTGAAACTTCTGCCCGTATAAGAAATTGTCTGAGTTTTTTTATCTATTCCGAAATCCAAAATTTTTCCTATTACGAAATAATCCGCCCCGAGCCTTTTTCCAAGCCTTGCAAGCTCAACCGGGTCCGTATTAGGATTTAAAAGAAAATTTTTTTCAAATTCGTAATATTTACTGTTTTCCCTGTCAAGAACGGTAAATTTTCTTGTCTGTGTCAATTTATTCACTATTGCCTGATTTATTCTGTCGCTGAGGGCTTTGCCATCAACCGCCACACCGTAAAAAGAGTAACTTTTTTTATATTCAAAAGGAATAACGGCAACCGCTCTTCTGTTTCTCGGATTAAGACCGGGGGATTTATATTTGTTAACAACCCTTGTTTTGGTAACGCTGACTTTAGCCACAAATTTATGAGGAGAAATCTCCTCAACGCTGTCTATTCTAAAACTATCCACTCTTCCCTGGGTAAGTTTGTCTATTTTAGACTGATAAGTAAAAACCGAAACGCTTTTTTTATCTCCCTCGACTAAAACATCCTGATTAATACTGCTTTTTTTTATATATACCCCGTTTAACTGACTCAGCGCCTCTATTAAAGCGTTATTAACCGATTCTTCACGACTGGTGCCATAACCTGTACCGGTAATTATTTTTTCCGTTTTTACGCTGTAAACTTCTCCAAAAAGCATTCCCGAAATAAGTCCCAAAAGAAAAAAAAGTTTTTTCATACTAAAAATCCTCTACATCGTTTATAATTTTAGATTCTCTGTTTATTTCAGGCGCTGCGTGATTTTGATGAACTTTTTGAACTTTCGGTTTATTAATAATATTTTGGGAATTTTTCATTTTAATATATCTGTTAGCGTTATTAAACTGTCCGTAACTCCATGTAACTACAGACCCTACGTAAACCAGGTTGTTTTTATCTTTATAATCCCAGTTATAAACTTCGCTGGTACCTTTTAATCTGAAATTGGAAGTGGCTTTAATCTTTTTAAAATATTTATCAATTGTGTCTTTTATATCTTCTTTGATTTTTTGTACATCTTCCGAACCAGCTCCAAGAGTAGTGATTTTTTTTGCTATTTCTTCGTTTTCCGATTCCACATCCTGACTTTCAACCGCCTGAATATTGGTTTTTATAAAATCTCCTATATAAGATTCAGCCCTCAACTTGGCTTTTCTTTTGGCTATAGCTATTTTTTTCATATATCTGGTTGGATTTTTGGTATTTAAAACGACAGACCACATTCCGTAAGATATAAGCATAGGTCTTCCCTGTTCGTCGTAAGTGTAACGAAGACCTATTTCTTTGAGATAATCCTCTTTTGTCTTAGGCAAAATATCTCTTAGCGATTTAGGTTTTCCCCTGACGTTTGTAGGTCTGCCTCTTGCTATATCTTTTGCAAACTGAATGGTTTTAGGAGACTGAATGGCTATAACGGCAACTTTAGTGGCTTTTCCCATTCCCGTATCCACAGTAGCCACTTTAACACTAAAAGGCACAAGTCCCGACATACTGTTAAAAGCCTCTTTTGCGATAGATGTAGAAAAATTGTCTTTAAAAAGCTGTTTTTTCTGCTCCACCGTCATTTTTTTCAGTTTTTCGGGAGAGACGCCTTGTTCTATAAGCTTTTGGTCTAAACTGTTTTCAACAACATCTAAAAATTTATCTATAATAACGGCGATTTTACCTTTTTGAGCCATATCTTCGGCTTCTTTTAAAGGAGGAAATTTATCGGCATTAGTGGAATCATCCTCAAACGTTTCATAAAGTTTTTTAACACTCTCTTTTCCAAACGTTTGCAAAATAAAATCAGCCTGCATATTTAACAGGGCTTTTTCATAAGCTATTACGAGTTCTTTTACATATGCCGGGTCTAAAGGAGATACGTTTACAACGGCTTCGCCGTAAAAAAACATTCTTCCTTTTTTATCCGTTACCCCAAAAGGACCGTATTTTTCTACAAATTTATCTTTCCAAATCTCTATGGGGTCTGCATTATACTGTTGAATATTATTAGATTTTACATCTACTTCCGAAGCTCCAAAAAGCAATACACAACCGATTAACAAATTTCCTATTATTTTTTTCATATTCTATCCTTTTACCATGGAGCCGAATCGGCACTTCCGGCTTTTGAGATAACTTCTTCGCCCTCCCAAAAAGCAAGACCGCTTGTTACGTCTGTAAGACTCATCTGAATATAATAATCAACTCTCTGTTCTCCGTTTGGAAGAGGTGTCACCCTTTGGATAATCTTACCGGAAAGACTTAAATCAGGAGCTATAACAGTCCCTTTCTTGGCAATCGTTTTTTGGTTAAATTCATCGTCTTTTCTAAGCTTTCTAAGCTCATAAGTAGCCTTGTCTTCAGGTCCCCCGGCTCTAACAGCAGTTGTTACGATGAATTTTCCGCTGTTTAAAAGGGCTATTCTTATTTTTTTAACAAGCTGGTCTATGTCTATTCTCTGAGTTGTGTCGTTTGTAAAATCGCTTATCATCAAAACAAGAGGTTTACCCTTTTTTTTCATTTTAACCTCATACATTCTGTTAAGATAAGGCGATTTAAGCATGGATTTTACCAGTTTCATAGCCGCTTTTTCAAAATCCTCATATTCAAGGGCCAGTGTCGCAGGTTTTGAAACACCCTGCTGGCTGTTGATATATCGAACCTGTGAAGAGGAAGAAGCACATCCGCTAAAAAGAGCTATACTCACACCTATAGATACCGCTATTAAACTTTTTTTCATTGTTCCTCCTTCATTTCAAATTTAAAATCATAAGCCCTTGCATCACTTGCTATTGATGTTATCTGCTTTGTTTCTTTGGGATTTAAATAAAGCCTCTGCCAAGGCTCTTTATAAAGTAAAAAACCATCTTTATCAAACCATACGAATCTATACTGCATTTTTTGAGGCTCATCGGTATTGTTTTTAACCGTTACGGCAACCTCTAAAAGAGAATTGTAAAACCTGCTTTTTTGGTTAACAATAAAAACTTTTTTATAAAGCTGAGGATTGTTAACCTCAACTTTATTTTCATACGCCACATTACTAGCACCGCTTCCGCACCCTACAAAAAAAGCCGCTAAGGCTAAAAAAATAAACTTTCTCATTTAAAACCTTTGATAAGAGATTATAGGCTCGCTTGTTTTTTTAGGAATGGTAACAAACACTATATAGCTGCTGTTAGGGTCCGTTTTAAGTTCATATATCTTTTGACCATCAGGAGTCGTTATTACAAGCTTATCGGACGTTTGAACCTTAGCCACGTCAAACTCCTTAGGCAGCCTCTGCCATATTCTCGTATCGGCCCTGTTCATAGCACCTTGATATAAAGCACCCAAAACCCCTCCCATAACACCGGCCTTATCTTTTAACTGCTTTTGAATTACCGTTTGAACAACCGTTCTGGTAATTGCTCTTGTAACTATAACAGGAAATCTTTTTTTAAATTCCGTTTTAACTATTCTGTCCATAGAAGCCACTCTTTTTGTCTGAGCCTGTTCTTTTCCGTTTGAAACGCTTAAATACGCATAAGCCCTTTTTCTCATTTTTAAAGTAGGAAGTGCTATACCCGTATAATAAACGTTGTTTGAAAATAAAAACAGAGGAATGTCTATTCTTAATTCTTTTTTTATAGGACCCTCGCCGTTAAAAAAAACAACCCATGTATAATTCTGTCTTCTTGCGGCAACAGAGCCTTTCATTTTATCCGCCATTTTAAAATCGTCAAGAACGTAAACATCCCCTTCATCAAGTCCTTTAATCATACCGTAAGTCTCTTTAAATAAATCCGTAGCCTTAGCGTAATCTCCCTGATTTAGAAAAAAAACGCCGCTTAAATAAGTAACAAAAGGGTTTACAAAATCCGGATACGGTTTAAAAGCAAACAAATTCGTATATTTTTTTTCAATCGGCTCAAGCGTTTTTTTATTAGACGCCGCCGAAGAGATATCAAGTCCTTTTTTGTTTTTAAGTTTTTTTTGAGACTCTTTTTTTAGTTTTTCTTTTTCTTTTTGAATCTCTTTTGCAAAAAACTCTTTTGCCCTTTGCTGTCTTACAAGAGCCCTGTTAAACTCAACCCTTGCGTTTTGCATATCGCTTAAATCGATAAAATCGATACCTTTATATGCGTTTACCATAATTTTTTCGTAAATTCTCGGTCTGTAGTCCATAAAAGTATCGTTTGTAAGAGTCGCCCCTGCATTTGCAAGAATTTTTGAGCCCAAAACCTCTTCGTCATATTTTTTAATAAGTTTTTCCGCTTCATCGAAATAATAAACGCTGTCTTTATAAGACTCAACATAATAACTAACGGTCCCGGCTTCATAATCCCAAAGCAAATCGTCGGTTTTATTTTCTTCTTTGTATTTATTAAAAAGTGCCTGATATTCAGTTTTTGTAGAAGCGTTTTTAGCCTCTTGAAATTTAGAAGATTTTCCAAGATTGCTTATGGAGTTGCTACATCCCAAAAACAAAAACCCGGCAGCTAAAACAGCAACACTCTTTTTTACCATCCTTTTCATCCTTTCTCTAAGAATTAATAGACTTTAATTGTATAAAAATTTAAATTAATTTTCAATTAACAAACATCTAACATTTATTAAACTCTACTCTTGGCATAATTTTTAAATTTTTATAATCGGTAAACATTTTTTGATTATACATCTCAACCCCAGCCCTTGCTATCATAGCGGCGTTATCGCTTGTATATTTCATTTCAGGATAATATAGTTTAAAATGAAATTCGTCTGAGAGTTTTTCAAACTCTTCCCTTAAAGCTAAATTTGCACTCGCACCCCCCACTATAGCGAAATGTTTGGGTTTATATTTTTTTACAGCCCTTTTTGCCATAAAAATCAGATGCTGTATCGCTTTTTTTTGAAAAGAAGCCGCAATATCTTCTTTTTTGTATCTCTTTTCCTCAATAGCAAGCCTTACGGCGTTTTTAATGCCTGAATAGCTAAACTTGATATCGGAAGAGTTTTTAAGGGGAAGCGGCAAATCAACAATACATTCTCCTTTTAACGCAAGTTTTTCAATCACGGGACCTCCCGGATATCCAAGCCCCAGCATTTTTGCCACCTTGTCAAAACTTTCACCGAAACTGTCATCAAGGGTAGTGGCTATTTCGCAAACGTTTTTTATACCGTTAAAATTAAGTATTTTAGTATGACCGCCGCTTACCAAAAGCACCATCATAGGTTTTATCTCTTCTTTTTCTATAAACAGGGAATAAATATGACCTATTAAATGATTTACCCCTATTAAAGGCTGTTTTAACGAAATAGACAGAGCTTTTGCCATAATCACTCCCTCTTGAAGAGTAACGCTAAGCCCCGGAGCGTTTGTAACCGCAACCGCTTTTAATTTAGGAAAAAAATCTTTTGTTTCCTCCAAAATTTTAGGCAAAGCTTCGGCATGAAGTCTGCTTGCAAGTTCCGGTACCACTCCTCCGTATTTACTGTGTTCTAGTTCTTGAGAAACTTTTTTATGAAAAAGAAGCTTTTTTGTTTTTATATCCATAACGGCTATGCTTGAATCATCGCAACTGCTCTCAATGGCTAAAATCATAAAATTTCCTTATATATTAATTTTAAATGTATTTTAACATTAATTTTTTATTATAATATTAAAACAGAAAGGAGCTCCTATGAAAGTATTACTAATAGAAGACGATGAAAAACTGTCAAAAGCGATAGAAGAAGGCTTAAAAAAACAAAACTTTAGAGTAGACGTTGCAAAAGACGGGGAAGAGGGATTATATCTGGCAAAAAACAACCAATACGATGTTATGATTATAGACTGGATGCTTCCTAAAATAAACGGTATAGAACTTATAAAAAAACTAAGAGAACACGAAATATTCACCCCGGCTTTAATTTTAACCGCAAAAAGCGATATAGACGACAAAGTGGAAGGGTTAAGCGTAGCTGACGATTATCTGACAAAGCCGTTTGATTTTGATGAGCTGATAGCAAGACTCAAAGCTCTTTTTAGAAGAAGTAAAAAACTTCCGGAAAATATTATTAAAGTAGGCGATTTGGAAATGAACCTCGATACGAAAGAAGTAAAAAGGGCGGGAAAACCTATTGAGCTTATGGCAAAACAGTTTGAGCTTTTAAAACTTTTAATGATTAACAAAAACAAAATAGTAACTCCCGAAATGATAGAACAAAACTTATGGGAAATGAACGAAGAGAGACACTCAAACGTAATTACGGCCCATATTTCTTATATAAGAAAAAAAATAGACAAAGGATTTGATAAAAAGCTCATAAAAACAATCAGAGGCATGGGTTATAAAATAAGCGATGAATAATTTTAAAAACGAACTTTTTTATAAATACGCTTTAGTCGTTTTTTTAATTATCGCCTTTTTTGAAGGCGCTTTAATGTTTGCTTTGATAAAATCATTCGATACTCATTTAAAAGACAAATTAACCATAATAGCTTCTCAAATAGACCCTAAAAACTTTAATAAATCCACTCTTTTAGATTTGCAGCACAAATATAAGGTTTTTCCCCTTTTTGTCAGAATAACTACGATAAACAGCGATAAATTCAAACAAAACATAAAAGAGGGATATTCCACAAATACAATAAACACGCCTCTTAAAAAAGAAAAAGTTTTAACCTATACTACAGTAAAAGACAATTCGATTATACAAATATCCACGCTTTACTCCACCAATGACGATAAAATTTCTATTATAAAATTTATTTCGATAGTAATTTCTTTTGTAATATACCTCATTGTTTTGCTTGTAGGCTATAAATTTATAGACACCATTGCAAAACAGATAGAACTTACCTTTAAAAAACTTAAAAATTTCAATTCAAACGTTTCCCATGAACTAAAAACCCCTCTTGCCATTATGAAAAGCGAAATAGAAGTGGCTTTAATGAATGAAAACAAAGAATGCGATAAACTTCTAAAAAATATCCTTGAAGAGATAAACTATATAAACGATATAACGGAAAAACTTCTTTTTTTAACAAAAAACTACCAACAAAATAATTTTGAAAAAGTGGACTTAGAAGAGCTTATTTTTGAGCTTTATGAAAAATACTCCAACAAAATAGAGTTCACATTCGATTTTGGAGAAGACGATTATGAAATTACGGGAGATAAAACGCTTCTTAAAATAGCTTTAGGAAACATTATAGAAAATTCGATAAAATACGGAGCCGATAAAATAAACATTACCCTTAAGAAAAACAAAAACAAAATAATTTTAACGATAAAAGACAACGGAATAGGTATTCCAAAAGAAAAACTCCCCTTTATTTTTGATGAATTTTACCGAGTTGACGAATCCCACAATAAAAGCATAAAAGGATTTGGACTAGGGCTTAGTATTGTAAAAAACATATTAAATCTTCATAAAGCCAAAATCAACGTAAAAAGCGAAAAAGGAGTAGAGTTTATTATTGAATTTCCGGCAGCAAATCAAAAAAGTCAAAAAGTGGGCTTATGAAACACACCGGAATATTAAGTGTACAAAACATTGAAAAAGGCGCAAAATTCGTATTTAAAATAAGGAAATCGATGTGAAATCATTGATATACCATGAACAAACTAAACACTATCCCAATAAATTCGCAAAATCTTTAGGATACCTTGACTGGGAAAATCAGCCAAACCCATATAAAAGTTACTATAAAGCTCCAAAAATTCCTCTAAAAATTTCAAATCCCAAGCCTATGCCCTATGAAAAACTGTATATAAAAAATTTTCCTAAAGAGATTAACATCGATACCGTTTCTCAGTTTTTTGAATACTCTTTGGCATTAAGCGCTATAAAAGAATATATGGGTTCAAAATGGATGGTTAGAATAAATCCTTCAAGCGGAAATCTTCATCCGGAAGAGAGTTATTTAATTACGGAAAAAAACGTATATCATTTTAACGTAAAAAATTTTGCCCTTGAAAAAATAGCAAAAAGCGAGGAGGTTTTGGTAGAAAACGGAGTAGTATTTATCTTAACTTCCATTCCCTTAAGGGAATCTTGGAAATACGGGGAAAGAGCTCTTAGATACTGCCTTCTTGACACCGGACACGCTATAGCCGCCGCAAGGTTCAGCTCAAATCTTCTTGGGTGGAAAATGAAACATATCACCGAATATGCTGATGGCGAACTTGAAAAGCTGATAGGGCTTGATAAACAAAACTTTTACAAAAACGAAGAAGAAATTTTTGAAGCGGCTTTTTATCTTTACACCGATAAAAAACCAAAAATCAATTTTAAAGCATTTAAAAAACTTGAATTTTTACTGGATTATTCTCCTCTTACCAAAAATTCGATAAGATGGGATATTGTTTTCAATACTTCAAAACATCTAAAAAGAGAAGAATCTTTTACCCCTGAATTTAAAGATTTTCCAATCTCTTTTTCACCTTCGCTTTTTAATGCGTTTGAAATTATAAAAAACAGAAGAAGCGCCCTTGATTTCAAAGATGTATATATTAAAAAAGATGAATTTTTGGATATTTTAGATAAAAGCCTTCCTAGAAACATTTCTCCTTTTGATACAAACGCCGGACTTAACAAAATTGATTTTGTAATATTCGCAAACCGGATTGACGGGCTTGAAAACGGAATATATTATCTTGACAGACAAAATAATACGTTGGATATCATTGAAAAAGGTGATTTCAGCCAAGCCGCCAAGTTTATAAACTGCTCTCAGGATTTAGGAAAAAATAGCGCTTTTAGCATATCAATGGTAATAAATAAAAGCGAAATAAAAAAAGATTACCATTATAAACTCGCAATGTTTGAAGCCGGGATGATAGGTCATATTTTATATTTAGAATCTGAAGCAAAAAATCTAAGAGGATGCGGCATAGGGTGTTTTTTTGACGATTTGATTAGTATTGATATTCTAAACAATCCAAACATATTAAGTTTATACGGATTTAGTATAGGAAAACCTATATTGGATGAGCGGATTATTCCGATAAAAGCAACACAGGGAAGGTTGCTTTAAGCCAATTATTTTATCACTTTATATCTGTCAAGCTCTCTTTGAATATCGCGCATAGCCTGTTCTATTTTGCGAATATATTTTTGAATTCTTTCTTCATGAAGATGTTTTTTCTCTTCAAGTTCAACTTCTTTTTTAACTAAATCGTTTTCTTCCATTACCAGATTTTGATATTTTTCTTTTAATTCGGCAATTCTTGCTTTTCTTTGACTTAACTCTTTTAAAAGTCTTTGTCTGTCTCTCTCAAGCATTTCAATTTCTCTATCCGTTTCCGCCTCAAGAGTTTTTTGCATAATTCTTTTTAAATGATTGTTTATATCTTTTATTCTTGCTTCATTTTCTTTAATTTCTCTTTGAATAGCTAAAAGCTCCGTTTCTATTTCTACAAGCCTGTTTTTAACAGGTTCTAATTCAGATTCTATTTCAGCAAGCTTTTTTTTCTCTTTTTCAAGCGCTTTTTGCAACTTTTTAACACTTCCTTCTAACTCTTGTACGAATACTTCCATATTCCCCTCCTTAAATTTTTATTATATTATATAATTTTACATAACATTTGTCAATGTATTTTAGTAATAATGACTAAATAAGCTCGGCAAAAGAACAAATTTTTAAACATTTCGTAAAAGCTAAAAAAGTGCAAACCGCTACGCTTTAGTTACTTTATTTAGTCAGTGCCATTTTAGTAAGTAAACCATAAGTAAATTATAAGTGTCTGAGAGTGTATATGTATATATTAAAGACCCCAGAAACCTGCGGCACAGGAGCGATGGAGGTGCTCTGCTCCCTTCCGGGCCTGAAGCGTTGCCTCCACCGCCCCTTGCACAGGGCTGGGGCAATTGAAATTATATCATAATTTTTCCGTTTTTAATCTTTTTTTATTTTAATTTCAAAAGGCACGCTGTCTTTTATATGTAAATCCTGCTGAGGAAAAGGAATTCCTATACCCGCATCGTTTAACGCTTTATAAATCATTTTTAAAAATTCGCTTTTTGTGCGTCTTGGTCGTCTAGCGTATTCCCCTTTAACCCATACAAAAAGTTCAAAATTAAGAGAGCTGTCCCCCATTTCTATAAAAATCACCCTTGGAGTTACATCAAACTTTGGATGTTTTTTTATATAAGGAAGATTTGATTTCTCAAGTGCTTTTAAAACAACCTTTTCAACTTCTTCTGTTTTTACTCCGTATTCAACCCCGAAAGGCACCCTGAACCTTACCGTATCATCGTTTAAAGTCCAGTTTATTACATTGTTTTGAATAAAAGTCTGATTGGGAATAATCAAATCAATATTATCGTTCGTTCTTATAATGGTGGAACGCATTGAAATATCAATAACTTCCCCTTTTGTGTTTTCATCAATCTGTATATAATCCCCAACTTTCATGGAATTTTCAAACATTAAAATAATTCCGCTTATAAAATTGCTGACAATATTTTGAAGACCAAAACCGATACCTACAGACAAGGCACCTGCAATAATGGTAAGAGAGCTTAAATCAAGCCCTACGGCCTTTAGCGCACTCAAAAAAGAAACGGCAAGAACGGCATAATAACCGAAATTCCCAAGCAGTGTTGCAACCGAATGGGACATTTTATATTTTTTTCTTATTTTATAAATAAAATTTTTATAATATTTCCCGATATACCAACCCAAAATCAAAATAAAAAAGAATAATACAAAATTAACAGGAGTTATTGTTTTATCCCCAACATTAAAAAGAGGATAATTTATTATCTGTTTAATTTTTTGTAGCGTAATAAAAGCTTCTTTTTTAGTATTGTAAATAATAATTTTAGACCCAAACGTTTGTTTTTCAATATCTCCTATGATTTCAGTTACGGCCTGATAATACTCTTTTCCTATATTTTTTGAATAATTTAATAAAACATTATCACTTTCTAAAGCTTTTTTATTACGGTTTTTTATATAATTCAACCCGATAATAAGCTGATTTTTAAATAATTCTCTATATATTTTCTGTTGTTTTTTCTCATAAAACCTTATTTTTTTCTGTAT
>NZ_JBMXVQ010000112.1:0-2564 GCF_053999135.1 Caminibacter sp. | reverse complement strand
GTATAAAATCTATCTTCTCTTCCATTTGGAAGTAATGCAGGAATTTTCCATATCACATCTCTTTGTCTGTGGTCTTCAAGCTCAAGGATATAGTTCTCTCCTTCACGCCTTACATCTTCTTTAACTTTCCAGAGCTTTTCACCAATCTCTTCCATTGCCACACGCCTAAAACGTCTTGCAGCATCAATGGCAACGTATAATGGAGACTTATGGTAAAAAACAGTAACGCATAAATGAAATGGCAAAAGATGACGCACTCTAGCAAAATGATTGCAATATTCATTATAAATATCCAGACAACACTGCCAAAGCTTCTCATCTGCACGCATAAGAAACATAACACTTCCTGAGTCAATGACCAGAGGGATATAAGGGATTTTATAACTTTCTCCCAGTGTTAAAATTCTATTTAAAAAGTTGCGGGTACTATCCCAAATACTAGATAATCTTGAAGGAGCAGGATGGAGTCGAAGAGAATAATTTATAATCTTTGCTGCTTCATCCTTTAGATGATGAGAAAAAGGAGTTTTTAACAAATAATCTGTAATAAAATTTCTAGCCTTGTCCAATCTGCTTTTTCCCTCAATCCTACCATCACGTTCATCACCATAAAAAGAATCTTGCAATACTTGCTGCAAAGTGTGAAGAGAAGATTCATCTAACGTCCCTCTGAAAATATTATTCCAACTTTTATTTACTACTTCTAACATAGTAGACCAGTCAGAAAAATCATAACTTTTATCCTCTTTACCTGGTGCCTTAGTAAAATCTTCAGGGCAAGCGATTAAAATGTTAGAAAAAGCATCTCCGCTTATAAAGGGCTCTAAATTAAAAAAAGCACTTATCAAAGCAATACGCCCCTTTTCTTCAGATATATTCTCGTTTTTTAATAACTCGTCAAAATCAAAAGTAAAAAAAGCATCCTCTTTTCTAATCCCGAACAATCTTTGCATCTGTTGAGTGAGTCTATAATCTGGATATTTTAAAAGATTTCTAAGCATTCCACCTAAATGTGCAATATGCCTACATTGCCCACATCTACGGCTACGATCCTGCTCACTGCCGACACTAACTATCATTGCTTCCTTAGGTCTCAATCCGCATCGAGGGCAAACTTCCTTTTGTTTAGATTGATCTTGCCATAACTGCATCCATAAAGGTTTACGAGGTCCTGTGCTAAGTTCAATATTACCTTTTTCATTAAAAAGTAGTTTTGCCAATTCCAAAACAGAAACACCTATATCCCTTCGCAAAACCCTCCAATTTAAATCTCCCCAAAAAGTCTCTTGTGAATTAAGCACTTCCTCTACAAAATTACAAATCAGTTGTGTAATTGATTTCTGGAAGTCAAAATTTTCTTGCAGAGAAGGGATAAGAAAATAAATACCATTTCTATCCCTATAAATTTCATTACCCAAACATAAATCTGTTTCAATAAAATCTTTTAATCGATTAACAGCATCATCTAAAATTTTTCTCCTACCTATAATTTCTGTTGGTCTATAACTTTTTGCCAAAAGTTCATCCTCATCCCAACAAATTCCAAGATAGGCAAGATGCTCTTTATATTGCGCTAAATTTTTGTTTTCATCCCATGCCTCATATTCATTTAGCAACAGGTGTCTTGCTAACATAGCTTTAAAAATAGATGCTGTGGCATAACTATGATGAAATAAGGATATATCATTTGTTGGTAATCTAGTTTCAGCTAATATCAAGCGACAATAATTATTAAACAATTTTAATAATTCTTCTCTTCCTTCAATCAAAGAATTTAACTTCTCTGCTTGGTATAATTTAACTAAAAGTGAATCTAATTTTTTTACAAATTGCTCCTGATTCTCTTTCAGTTTTATAAAATCAATTTCAAACAATTTCTCGCCAAAAGGAGTGGCTATAAAAATATTCTCTCTATTTTGTTTTAAATGAGATCTATTTAAACGCAAATTTCTACCCCTTTGCTTAAAACTAGCTCCTCCTTTTGAAGAAGAAGAATCTATGATGTCTCCCATAATCAATAAATAATTTAGCAATAAAAAATCTTCTAACTCTTTCGACTGGTAATATTCTTTAAAAAAAGATATTTTTTTTGCATGATGTAAATTAATAAAATCAATAATTGTTTTTAACAGTTTCGTATCTTTTTTAGGATGAGAAAGCCAAAAAGATGGAAGGTCTGTCTCAAATATTATTTTTGAAAGATGTTTATAATTTTTAATAAAATCTACAGTATGAGCTTTCGTAGGATCTCCTTTTCCAGTTCCAGCCTCTAAAAACTCCTTTGTAAATTTCCCAATGTCATGTAAAAGAGCAGCAATTTCAGCTTGTAAAATTAATTTTTTATATTTCTCATCACGGATATCCATTTTATTTCTCCATGATAGATTTTTGGTTGATTTTTAAAATTTTTTCTAACCAATTTTGAATATTGGAATCTAGGTTTATACATCTAGCCATTATAAAATTAGTTTGCTTTTTCTTTTCCAAAATTTGTTTATATTTTTCCCACTCTTCTTGTATTCTAGCATAGGCCTGTTCTCTTTTTTTATTTACCCTTTTTTGAG